>CAYZYM010000101.1:0-3315 GCA_964482595.1 uncultured bacterium
GTCTCTAACAATAAAAATTATCTTTCCATCTGGAAATGCATTAAGAAGTGAATCAATTTTAAATACAAATGGATTTGCTTTAGATAATATTGGTTTATTGTTTTGTAGAAACATCTGTTTTTTCCAAAAATTTTTATAAAAAGCAAAAGAATCTTTATTGCGTTTCATATTATTAACGTTATCAATACCAACATTTCGTGAAAAATCTCTATATTGATATAACATCCATGGCACTAGATTATTTGTAACCCATTTAGAATCAAGCTTGTGAAGAAATAATAACATTTCATCTTCTTCAACTTGATCTAATTTTACCTCATGCCCTCTTTCTTTTTTTTCAATTTTATCTAATCTAACTCTTGAAAGTATATATGGAATAAATCCCAATAATTTTCTTAAGACTATTGATGGAAATATCATATCCCAAGCTGTTGCGGTTGTGAATTGATCTGATCTAGATAAGAATTTGTGAAAAAATGTTGTACCGCTACGATTAAATCCCATAATAAAAATTGGATTAGAAACAGTTAAATTTTTAATACTTGGAATAAAGAAAGAATCAAGCAATAAGAATAATCTATTACTCAAGATATAGAAAGGGAAAAAGATAAGGAAAAAGATAAGGTATAAATATCGTTTGTGTCTAAATAATGTTTTAAGACATACAATAAATACCCCTATTGTGGTATTCGATTGATGCATTGATGATTAAGATGTTTTCTTTTTGGCTGTTTTCTTCTTTGGAGCTGCTTTTTTTGTAGTTTTCTTCTTTGGAGCTGCTTTCACCGTTTCAGCTGATGTAACAGAAACTTTATTCTTTAAAAGTTCTCTTTGTTTCGCTTTCATTCTTAAGCGAGCTTTGCGATGCTTTTTCTTTACAATCTTTGCTTTTTTATTCATTTAGATTTATCTCCTTTAAACAGCATTATATATAAGGCAATATGCGCGAGCACAAATACGGTGAAGAAAAAAATCGGAAAAAGTAAATCATGTAAAAAGTTGCTCATCAAATATCCTTTTAATTTTTTAATTATAATTCTCTAAAGAAAAACTGGACCTGTTTTTTACCGGCCTCCGTAAATTGCGAACCACATTCAATAAAATCAAATCTTTTATGAAATCTTATAGAGCCAGGATTTGGAGGATAAATATTAACTTCACATAAAATAAGATCATAGTTCTCTTCTTTTGAACACTTAATTAAATCATCATACAAAGCAGTGCCTAATTTCTTACTTTGAAATTCCTTTATAATTGAAATGCGATCAATATACATAAAATTTTTATAGCGCTCAGATATCCATTCATAATTCATGCTATCATATTCAATATTTTGCGGTAAACACAGTAAAAATCCTGCAGGAATATCATTATACAATGCTATCTTACAATAGTTAGACTGATCAATTAATAATTGTAGTCGATCTTTATCTACAAATCCCACTTCTGGCTCATTGATATTGTTTGCTTCTAAAAGAAAGTCAAATAAGTCATTAGAATAATTTTTTAATTCAATCATTTTTCCTCTGCCAATTCATTCATTCCATTGCAAACAATAGAACCTTGAATTCCATACTTTCTGCCTTCATGATAAATATATTTATACATTAAATTACCATTTTGATCCCATGCTTTTTGCTCACCTTCCTCTACACCATTTTTAAAATTTTTAACAACAAACAATTGTCCATTGGAATGCCATTGCATATGTTGACCGACATTTTGATCATTTTTGAAATAATATTCATATTTTTGATTACCATTTTCCCACCATCCTTGATGTTTTCCATATTTTTTGCCATCAGAGTATTTACGCAACGATTTTAATTGACTATCAGAGTAATATATTTCGATTATTCCATTATACTGACTATCTCTTATAAATTGTTGCACTGTCATGCCATTAATTAAATCTGATTCTTGAATAATGACTGTTTCTGAACAAGAGAATAGAAAAATCGTATAAAGAAATGCTACTATCTTAGTTTGTATAGTATCCGCCGCCACTTGCTGATCCTACAACGCCTTTATACCCACCAATTAAATAAGGGACTGTTGAAGTTGCATGGTAATGGTATGTACCATCGGGATATTCATCTGTCGCATGAGTGTGCCCATTAATATCATCTAAATCAGTTGGATAATTCCCATCAGTTTGATTTGTTGGCCCATAAATAGGAAAACCATCAATTGAATAACCAACCAAAATAGAATTATCAGCCAGTGTCAAATATACTGGCTCCCAATGATAGTGATATTGTCCAGTTTGCTGTGGATGTCCATAATATGCATCAAATGATACAATTTCATTATCAAGAGGTTGATTATTAGGTCCAGCATATTGGTTAAAGAATGGCACTCCACTTATTGATACTCCTATTGGTCCCAAAGGTGTGCTTGAAACTACATTAGAAGCAGTTGGATTAAGGGGAATATAAAATTTAAAATTTTGTTCTGTAATTATATTAGGATTAACACTCATGCCAGAATGAGGTGAAGCATAACTTGGATGTCCTGCACCCCAATATGGACTTTGATGATTAGGCACTCCAGTTGTTTCAATAATAACATAATTACCTGATATATAAACATCAGTATATGTATCTAAAAACTTTGTAAAACCTACTGGTAAATCAGTATTAGAATTGTCTCCAGATCCACCATTGTTTCCAGATCCGTTATCATCTCCATTTTCGGTGTAAGGATTGATTGTATCAGATGAGTTACATCCAATCAACAATATTGTTACTAAAATTAAAATTTTATTTTTCATATATAATTAGACTCCTTTAAGTAGAAAAAGGTAAAAAAATTATTCCAAAGTTTAAAGTGTAAAAACTAAATCCCTATTAAAGGGTTTTCTATTGGACTAGCATTCTCTGCAATTCCAATAAAGAAAGATGTAAAACCTATAAATAAAAGCAATGCTAATATTGCAAGGAAAAATGCTACCACACATACACCAATTGCTCTTGTTGTAGAGCTAAAATCTAATGCTTGTCTTACGGCAATTGTCATAGAAGCTAATTGCCAAAATGGAACGATAAGCTGGATAAAAAATCCAATAATTGGAACTGATGAAAAGATATAGAATATTCCAGGCGCATATGCAAATCCTAAAGTACGTAATAATTCTCCAGTATCAGATTCGGTTTCTGGCTCTGGAAGAATACGAGTACCAACAAATGCAATGAAAAACGCCCAAAGCATTGAGTCCAATCCAAGACCCGCGGGTGCGAGTGCTGGTACGACTGTTTTGGTATGAGTATGTTCGTATGAATATTTTGGCATGAATATTGGCATGAATATTGGTAT
>CAYZYM010000102.1:0-27177 GCA_964482595.1 uncultured bacterium
TTTGATTTATCATATGTCCCACCGCATATAACTTCACAATCATCTGCTTCATTTGCAAAATCAATATAAGATGCAATTTTATCAAACGCTTTTTCGTCAATAACAGCGTTTACAAAATTTGATAAATCTTCAGGTGGACCAACTTTAATAGTAGCAACTTCTTCAATTAGTTTTCCTTTGATTTCCTCCCATTGATTTTTAGGAAGATATGCTCTTGACATTGCTGAACATTTTTGCCCTTGATATTCAAATGCACCACGAATCATTCCAGTAACCAAAGCATCAATATTTGCAGACTCATGTGCTATACAGAAATCTTTTCCACCCGTTTCTCCAACAAGCTTAGGATAGTTTTTATAGTTTTCTATGTTATTAGATACTGTTTTCCATATTGTTCTGAATGTTTCTGTAGATCCTGTAAAATGAATGCCAGCTAAATTTTTATGATTTAAAACTTCATTTCCAATTGCTGAACCAGATCCTGGCAGAAAGTTAATAACTCCATCAGGCAAGCCAGCTTCTTTGTATAGCTTCATGATATAATACGAAGAATAAATAGCGCTACTTGCAGGTTTCCATATTGCTGTATTTCCAAGCAAAGCAGGAGCGGCAGCAAGGTTTCCACCAATACTAAAGAAATTGAAAGGGGCTATTGCAAAAACAAATCCTTCAAGCGGTCTAAATTCCAAAGAATTATGCATTCCTTCAGGAGAAAAAGGTTGAAACATGCCATGCATTTTATAAGCATATTCTATATTGAAGTTTAAAAAATCAATCAATTCACATGATGCATCAATTTCTGCTTGAAAAATACTTTTGCCTATATCTAACATAGCTGCTGCATTAATTGTATATCTGTATGGACCTTGTATCAAGTCTGCAACTTTTCTAAAAATAGATGCTCTGTAATCAATAGAAGTAGTAGACCATGATTTCCAAGCTTCTAATGAAGATTCGATTGTCATTTTAATTTCTTTTTCACCAGCTTGGTGGCTTTGACCTAATATATGATTATGATTATGTGGTTTTACACATTCTATGGTATTGCCTGTAAAATATTCTTTTCCATGAATAATAACGGGAATTTCTACCTGTCTATTTGATTGTCTTTCTAATTCTTTTAATAATTCTTCTCTATGTTTTGAACCTGGTTCAAAATCAAGTATTGGTTCATTAATTGCTCTAAAATTTTTGTCCATAATTTTCCCTTTTGTTTTTAGTGCCTAATATTAGATAAAATATCTTTCATTTCAGAATAATTCTTTACTAAAACTAATTTTTTTCTTAAAGATGATGCGCCTTTAAAACCTTTAAAATACCATGCAAAATGTTTCCTCATATTATTTGACCCAACTATTTCACCATGATTTTGTACAAGTAAATCTAAATGCTTTTCACAAACATCAAGTCTTTCTTCCATGCTAATGTCTTTTGGGTCTTCATTATTCATATATTTTTTTATTTCAGTAAAAAACCAAGGATTTCCTAGTGCAGCTCTCCCAATCATAATTCCATCACAATTTGTTGTATCAAACATCTTTTTTATATCGTCAATATTGGTCACATCTCCGTTTCCAATTACTGGTATCTTAACGTTTTCTTTCAGTTCTTTTATCAAATCCCAATTTGCTTTTGATTTATACATTTGAACTGTAGTTCTTGGATGTAAAGTAATAGCTTTTACTCCAATTTTTTCAAGCTTAATTCCAGCATCTGTGCTAACTATACTTTCTGAATTCCAACCAGCTCTCATTTTGACAGTTACTGGAATCTCTGGTACAGATTTTACCACTGCTTCGGTGATATCTTCCATAAGACATAGATCTTTTAGTGCAGCAGACCCAGCTCCTTTCTTAGTTACTTTAGGTACTGGACATCCATAATTGATATCTATAAGATCTGGCTTAAATTTTTCATAGACAAGTCTTGCCGCATCTTTCATTACTTCAGGAGTATCTCCAAATATTTGAATTCCAATTGGTCTTTCAAAATCAGAAAATTCAATCATTTTAAGGGTTTTTTCATTTTTCCTGATAATTCCATGAGCAGACACAAATTCTGAATACACTATGGCAGCACCAAATTCTTTTGCTATTACTCTAAAAGCATAATCTGTTACTCCAGCCATAGGAGCTAAAAAGAAGGGGAAATCGACTTTGATATTCCCAATTTTTAATTTTTTTTTGAAATGAGTCATAAATGATTTATATTCCCAAACCTTAAATTAAATAAAAAAAGGTTAAAAAATGTCAAGAGTTTGTGAAGTAACAGGAAAAAGAGTTATGTATGGTAACAATGTTAGCCATGCTCATAACAAAACTCGTAGAAGATTCGATGTTAATCTGCAGAAGAAGACTTTCTGGGTAGAAAGCTTAAAAAAGTCTGTTACATTGACAGTGTCTACAAAAGGCCTAAAAATTATTGATAAAAAGGGTATTGATGCTGTTATAAGAGAATTGATGTCTCAAGGAAAAAAATTCTAATTTTTTTCTAATTCTTTATTTAAGACTTCCACTATTTTTTTGTAATTAACTTTTCCTCCAGAAGCTTTCATAATTTTTCCAATAAAATAACTAAGTAATTTTTCCTCACCATTTTTGAATCTTTTGACTTCTTCTGGACTATCTTTTAATATATTTTCTACCACATTTTTAATATCGATTTCTTGTGAATTTGTCATATAGTTTCCATCTTCAATAATCGTATCAATTTCTAAATCAGAATAGAATAATTTTCTTAAAATTTCTTTTCCAGAAGATGCGGTTATTTTTTCGCTGTTTACTAATGATATAATTTTTGATAAATCTTTATAATCTATTTTCTCGCTATTGAATGCTTTACTTTCTTCATTGAACAATCTGAATAATTCTCCTGTTATCCATTTATTTGCATCTTTAGCATCTGTATTGACTATCATTTTTTCAAAATAAGATGCAATCTCTATTGTACTTGACAGTATGCTTGCTTCTTCATGTGTAAAATTATAATCCTTAATCCATTTATCTTCTAATTCAAAAGGAAGATTAGGAAGAAGTTTCTTTATCGATTTAATATGTTTTTTATCAATCTCTACTGGAGGAAGGTCAGGCTCAGGAAAATATCGATAATCATCAGCATTTTCTTTTATTCGCATTATTTCTGCCATATTTTTTTCATTGTTCCAAGTGAGCGTTGCTTGTTTTACAGAATCTCCTTTTGACAATAGTTTATGTTGTCTTTTTATTTCAGATTCAATTGCTCTTTGAACATTTTTGAAAGAATTGATATTTTTGATTTCTGTTTTTGTGCCAAATGTTTTTGTGTTTTTCTTTTTTATAGAAATGTTTGCATCGCATCTTAACTTTCCTTGTTCCATTTCTGCGTTTGATATAAAAATATAATTAACAATTTGTTTTATTCTCTGAACAAAAGCGCGCGCTTGTTCTGGATGAGACATTACTGGTTCTGTAACTATTTCTATTAAGGGTGCACCACTTCTATTAAAATCAACTTTACTTTTTTTGCTTGAAGTATCATGCGTTGATTTTCCTGCATCTTCTTCAAGATGAGCTCTTGTCAAATCAATATTATGTTTTTCATTGTTCCACCATATTGGAATACATCCACCCGTTATAATAGGTTCATCATATTGTGATATTTGATATCCTTTAGGCAAGTCAGGATAGAAATAATGTTTTCTTGAAAAAGAGAAAGATGAATGAATATTACCTTTTACTGCTAATCCAAATTTAATTGCAAAATCAATTGCTTTTTCATTGATAGTTGGCAAAGCCCCAGGCAAACCTAGGGAAGTGGGACATGTTAATGAATTAGGTGATTTATTATAGGAATAATCACAGGAACTAAACATTTTTGAATTTGTTTCCAGTTGTACATGGATTTCTAGCCCAATCGTGAAATCCCAATCTTTATTTATTTGATCTATGCTATTCAATTTAACTGACTTGCTATAAGATTTAATGCTGACCCTGCTTTGAACCATAAAATTTGATTATCAGAAAATGTATGTATTGTGTTAATCGTGTGTGTTGTGCCATCTGGTTTTTTCAAACATAGTTTAATATTATTTTTTGATGAAAATTCTTCTATGTTTATAGTAGAAATTGTATCAAAAGGTTCAATTAAGTCATAATCTGATTTATTTTCAAATATTAAAGGTATAATTCCCTGTTTTTTAAGATTGGTTTGTGCAATTCTAGCAAAACTTTTTGCAAGAATTATTTTACAACCCATAAATCTTGGTTCCATAGCTGCGTGTTCTCTGCTTGATCCTTCCCCATAGTTTTCACCTGCTATAGCTATCCAGTCGATATTTTTTGATTTATAGTATTTGGCCACTTCATAAATGTTTTCAGTTGTGTTATTATCTGTGTTTATTGCTTCTCCAGTGCTATCTGTAAATGCATTTAATGCACCAGAATACATATTTTGTGATATATTTTCTAAGTGACCTCTAAACCTAAGCCATGGCCCAGCTGGTGAGACATGATCTGTTGTACATTTTCCTTTGGTTTTGATAAGAATTCTTAAATCTTTTATTTGTTTATTGTTCCATTTGTCAAACGGTTCTAATAATTGCAATCTCTTGCTATCAGGATGAATGGTTATTTCTTTTTCAGAATCAGGAATTTCAAAAGATTCAAAATCTGACGTTTCTATCTTTGCAAAACCGTTATTTGGCAGTTCTGATCCTTCGGGTGCATCAAATATAAATTCTTCTCCATTTTCAAGAGAAATTTTATCAGAAATAGGATTAAAACTCAATTTACCTGCAATAGTTAGTGCAGTAACTATTTCAGGGCTCGCAACAAACGATTCCGTCGCAGCATTTCCATCATTGCGTTTTGCAAAGTTTCTGTTAAATGAATTAATAATTGTATTTTTTTCACCACTATCTATATCTGATCTTTGCCATTGGCCTATGCATGGGCCACAAGCATTTGCTAGAACTTCGCCACCAAGTTCTTGAAATATCTTTGTATATCCATCTCGTTCCATTGTTGCTTTTATTTGATTAGAACCTGGAGTAATATAAAAGCTCGATTTTGCTTTTAATCCATTATCTAGAGCTTGTTTTGCTACGTGAGCTGCTCTTTCAATATCTTCGTAAGAAGAGTTTGTACAGCTACCAATTAATCCAACTCTCAAATGATCTTGATAACCATTTTCTTTGATTGCAGCAGGCATTTCTGATATTTTTCGCGATAAATCTGGACTATAAGGCCCTACTATATGAGGTTCTAATTCAGACAAATTAATTTCAATTACTTCATCATAATATTTTTCAGGTTGATTTACAACTTCATCATCACTCTTTAATTCATTTTTAACTTTTTCTGCTTCATCTCCAATCTCTTTTCTTCCTGTTGCAGCAAGGTATTCATACATCTTTTTATCATATGGAAAAATAGATGTAGTAGCTCCAACTTCTGCACCCATATTTGTAATTGTTCCTTTCCCAGTACAGCTGATACTTTCAGTGCCTTCGCCAAAATATTCTATAATTTTTCCTGTGCCACCTTTAACGGTTAGAATTCCTGCAAGTTTTAATATGATATCTTTTGGAGATGCCCAATTGTTCAATTTTCCAGTGAGTTTAACGCCAATAATTCCAGGCCAATTTATCTCCCACAAAGAGTCAGTCATTACGTCTACTGCATCCGCTCCGCCTACACCAATAGCAATCATTCCCAAACCTCCTGCATTTGGAGTATGAGAATCAGTTCCAATCATTAAAGATCCTGGAAAAGCATAATTTTCTAAAACAATTTGATGTATAATACCTGCACCAGGCTTCCAGAAACCAATTCCATATTTTTCACATACAGACAATAAAAAATCATAAACTTCTTTATTCTTAATAATTGCATTATCCAGATCATCTTTTGCGCCATTTATTGCTGTAATTAAATGATCACAATGGACAGTTGTTGGTACAGCTGTAGTTTCCATTCCGGAGTTCATAAATTGAAGTAAAGCCATTTGTGCGGTTGCGTCCTGCATAGCTACTCGATCAGGTTTCATAGAGCAAAAAGATTTTGTCCTATTAGGAATTGATTTAAGCGGTTTGTTTAAGTGTGAGTAAAGTATTTTTTCCGTATACGTTAGAGGTCTACCAAAGAATTCTCTAGCTTCAGGTATAGAATCGATATATTTTGAATATATGTCTGTTATTGTTTTTAAATTTTTCATGCTCGCTTAGTACAGCTGAAAGTAAGTAAATTTAATCAAAAAAAAATGGAAATCATACTAGCATCCAACTCTCCAAGAAGAAAAAAAATTCTATCAGAATTAGGATATAAATTTATTGTTATTCCTTCAGGGGTCAATGAAGAAAACAAAGATAATCTTTTGCCTGAAAAATATGTTCTTGATGTATGTGAAAGAAAAGGATTTTCTGTTTGGAAAAAACACAAAGACTATGCTGTAATCTCAGGTGATACTATTATTGATTTTAATAATATTATTATTGGAAAACCTAAATCAGATCAAGAGGCTTTTAATATTATTAAACAATTGTCAGGAAAAAAACATTATGTAATAAGTGCGTTAAGTTTAATTATTGATGGTAATATTAATACTATTGTTGACAAATCTTCCGTTGTATTTAATAATTTGAAAGATATTGATATTAATGAATATATATCATCATTCGATGTTTTAGATAAAGCAGGAGCATACAACATAGAAGAATGTGGAAATATTTTGATTAAAAAGATTGACGGATGTTATCATAATATTGTAGGTTTCCCATTGAAAAAGTTTGAAAAAAGTATAATTAAAAAAACCCTAAATAATTTATGATTTTCTATTCACACTATAAAAAAATAAGAAGAGAACGTAAAATTTCTCTTGAAGATATCAGCAGAAGAACAAAGATTGATATTAAATATTTAAAATATCTTGAATCTGGAAAATTTTCTGAAATTCCAGGTATTTATACAAAACTATTTTTCAAAGCTTATATTAATGAAATTGGATGTGATGTTGATGAAGCTCTTGAAAGTCTAGAAAATTTTTTAAATAAAAAGGGAAGCGTAGATTCCGAAAAAGAAAACAATTTAGATAACAATAAAAGTTTATTGGACATTCGTTTTTCTCATCTACAAAAATCAAACATGTTAGTTGGTATTATATTCTTAAGTCTTGTATTTGCAACAATTTTGCTTCAAAACAGACCAGATAGTTCTATTGAAGATAAAAGAGCATCACTAAGATTAGTTAAAGAGGATATTGAATCTATATATGCAATCAATTCCAATGAATCATTTTCTGAAAATTTGCAAACACCTGTTAATATTCGCTTCAATTCAATAAATGAAAATTATATCAGTTTTTCGAATAATAATGATATTTTTTCAGAATATTTTATATTTGAAGGAAGCGAATCTAATACAATATCAGAGAAATGGGATGGAGAGGACAGAGACATTACAATAGCTAATACTAAAGATGTGGAGTTAATTTTGGTTTCTGAATCTGAATTTGCTCAAATGTTAGATTTGTCTGATCTAATATCTAATAATTTTCCAGTTTTAATTACTCTGAGATATGATCCTTTAATAATTTCCATTACAAAATATATACCTAAAAGATAAAATATTACCCACTTACCATTTTATATAACCTCTACTATCTGAAAATAATAGTATTTTTATAATAAATTTATTGACTACAATCCTTCTACTTAATAATATAGTGGTTAATTGTGGGTAATTTCCCCTTTTTATTATGAGTAGCCAATATACATTTATAGGAGAGTATAATTTTGTTATTGATTCGAAGAAGAGAATCAATATCCCATCTCCATTTCGTAAGCAGCTCAAAAAATCTGATAATAAAACATTTGTTGTCACTAGAGGAATTGATTCTTGTGTATGGGTTTACCCTTTAGGTGAGTGGAAGAAGATTAAAGATGAATTAAGTAAACTATCTTCATTGTCTTCGGCAAGTCGTGCTTTTCTCAGAAATCATTTACGACATGCAAATATTGTTTCATATGATGAGCAAGGAAGAATTATATTATCAAAGCAGTTAATAGATTATGCAAATATTGGTAAAGATTTAACAATTATAGGCGTTTTAAATAAAATTGAAATTTGGGATAAAAAAGCACTTATATCCCATGAAAAAAGTAGCTCAATCAATGATGATTACTATGAAGAGCTATCGAGAAAAGTAACAGTCTGATGAATATGTTTTCGACAGAAAGTTACAATCATTCTCCTGTAATGTTGTCGGAAACAATTAATAACTTAAATATATCAGATAGTGGATTTTATGTAGATGGCACTCTTGGTCTTGGTGGACATTCTTATCAAATTTTACAAAACCTTAAAACAGGATTTCTAATTGGTTTTGATAGAGATTCTAATTCAATTGAAATTGCAAAAAAAAGATTAGAAGGTTTTAAAAATTTTGAATTAATTCATTCAAGCTACAAAGATCTCAAAAATATACTTTCTCAGTTTAATAGAAAAAAAGTAGATGGTATTTTATTAGATCTTGGATTGTCTTCATTTCAGCTAGATAATCCTTTAAGAGGATTTTCTTATAGACATGACTCAGAATTAGATATGAGATTTGATTTAAATAGTTCTGAAACAGCAAAAGACATTATAATAAATTCTTCTGAGAAAGAATTAGCTGAGATTTTCAAAGAATTTGGAGAAGAAAGAAATTCTTATAAAATTGCAAAGTCTATTAAAAAATTAAATGGTTCAATTACTACCAATTCATTGATAGAAGTTATTAATAGAATTACTCCTTATAAATATCGTATTAAAACCTACGCAAGAATATTTCAAGCATTGAGGATAAAAACAAATAATGAACTTGACCATCTAAGCAAATTTTTAGATATCTTCATTGATTTTCTTGAGCCAAAAGGAAGAATTGTAATTATTAGTTACCATTCAATGGAAGATAGAATGGTAAAAAATAAATTTAGGGAATTAAAAAAAGATAATACGCTTCAAGTTTTATCAAAGAAACCATTTATTCCAACAGATAATGAAGTTTCATTAAACAAAAGATCTAGAAGCGCAAAAATGAGAGTAGGAGAAAAAATTGGCTAAATCAAGAAGAAGAAAAAAATTAACAATGGCAGAAATTGAGAAAAGAGAAAATTACAAATGGGGAATAATGTTTTTTGCAACTCTAATCACAATTATTACTTACCTAGCTATTTTTGCTGAAATGGATAAAACTCAATCTCACATCATAATTCAAAAAGAAACTAGAGCACTATTAAAAGAGGACTTGATTTTAGCATCTAATCAAGTTGAAAATTTGAAACGTTCTGACCAATTGTCAAAGAGAGCAAAAAAATTTGGTCTTATTGATAGCGTGCCTGAAACAATAACAATCGAGTTGAACGAAGACAATGACTAAGAGCTATTTAACTTTTAAAAGAAGGGTAAATGTTTTAACAGGTGGAATTTTAATTGTTTGGGCATTATTTATATTCAAATTAAGTGAAATCCAGATTATAAATGCTACAGACAATACTCAAGGGTTAAGACAAGAAAAAATCGAAGGAAATCGAGGAAATATTTTTGATATCAATAATGTAGGCATCACACAAAATCTTACATTCTATCAGATTGCTGTCCGGTTAAAAGAATTAAATAATAAGGAAGAATTTCTTAGCGATATATCAAAATGTACAGGCGTTGATGCCTTTATATACTTAGAAAAAATGAATGGTAGGTCTTATGCCATTTTAGAAAAAAAGACCAGAAAAGATTGTGAATATTTGAAAAGCAAATATCCAAAATCATTAGAAATAAAAAAAGATTACAAAAGATATTATCCTGAACAAGAACTCTTTGGCCAAATTGTTGGATTTACTGATACAGATGATAAGGGTATAGCTGGTCTGGAGTATCAGTACAACGATTATTTAAAAGGGAAATCTGTCAATGTGCCATTCAAAATTAATGGATTACAAGAAAGAATATACGATGCGACCTTAAAAAATAAAGATCCTGAGAATGGTGCAGATATTTATTTAACGGTTAATAAAGAATATCAAGCAATTCTAAGAGAAGAATTATTAGAGCAAATAGAAAAAACAAGCGCTATTGGTGCAATGGGCATAATTATTAACCCTCAAGATGGTAGGATATTATCGATGGTAAGCGTTCCAGATTTTAATCCAAACCTTCAGAAAGATTTTCAAAGTGATTTTCAAAGGAATAGAATTATTTCTGATTCAATTGAACCAGGATCTACCTTTAAAATTGTTACAATTGCTTCTGCTTTAGAGGAAGGCATTGATAGGTTTGATGAATATAATGTTGAAGGACCATATGACTTTTATGGCGATGGAAGCAAGATGGTAGAAGACCACGAACCTCATACTGTATTAACATTGGAAGAAATTTTAGCATTCTCAAGTAACATTGGAACTATAAAACTTGCTCAAAAATTGGGAAAAGAAAGTATTTATAAAAAAGCTAAAGAACTTGGATTTTCTTCTGAGACTGGATTGAATATTCCAGGAGAAGGAAGAGTAAAGTTTAGAGATACAAAAGATTGGACTGCATCTTCTATGCATAGTTTTCCAATAGGATACGAAATTGCTGTAACGCCGGTCCATATAGCAATGGCATATGCGTCTATTGCCAATGGAGGATTTTTATTGAAACCATACCTAGTTGATAAAGTTATAAGAAATGATGAAAAAATTATTCAAGGAAAAAGAAAAGTCAAAAAACGTGTTTTATCTCAAAGTGATTCTGAAATTTTAAGAGATATGTTATTCAATACGGTTAGTGTTGGTTCTGGAAAGAGCGCATATTTGGAAGGTTGGGATGTTGCAGGCAAAACAGGAACTGCACAAAAATCTATAGGTGGCGGTTATTCAAAATCAAAACATTTATCAAGTTTTGTTGGTTTCTTTCCTAAAGATAATCCACAACTTCTTGCTTTAATAATAATAGATGAACCAACAATGGTGAATAATCAATTTTGGGGTTCAGTTTCCGCTGCACCTGTTTTCAAGTCAGTAGTTAAGCGAATTATTAATATTGATTCAGATATTAAAACTGTTAACAAAAATAAAAGAAAGAATATTGCTGAAAAATTAAAAAAGTCAAACCAAGTATTAATTCAAAAAAATGTAGAATTAGTAGTAGTTCCTAATGTAAAAGATAAAAATGTTAGAGAGGCAATAGAATTATTAAAGAAAAAAGGAATTAAAACTCAAATTAAAGGTTACGGAAAAATAATATCTCAATCTTTAGAACCTGGGACAAAAGTGCCAAAAAATTCAATTTGTAAACTGGAAGCACACATATGAATCTAGAAAATAAAAATATTGCAATTCTGGGATTAGGACTCAGTGGGTATTGGGCTGCAAAACTAGCTAGCTCTAGAGGCGCTAATGTTTTGGTATCAGATAGTAAATCAAATATTAATGCGTTGTACGCTGAAGAATTAAAAAATATGGGTATCAATATAGAATTAGGTACTCATTCTAGCAAAATTCTCAATTCAGATTTGATTGTAAAATCACCTGGTGTACCAAATAACATAAAAATAATTGAAGATGCATTAGAAAAAAATATTAAAGTGATAGGTGAAATTGAATTTGCTTATCAATTATCGGATATAAAAATAATTGCTGTGACTGGAACCAATGGAAAGACAACTGTTGTAACAGCTCTCCATGGTGTTTTAAATCAAGGGTTCAATGTTTTAAAGGGTGGAAATATTGGTATACCATTTTCTCAGTTAGTTTTGGAAAATAGCTTATCTCAAAATCATAGTTACGATTATGTAGTATTAGAAATATCAAGCTTTCAAGCTGAAGATTTTATATCATTTAAACCAAATATTGCAATCATTTTGAATTTGTCTGAAGATCATTTAGACGTACACAATACATACGATAGCTACAAAAATGCAAAATTAAATTTGTTTAAGAATATGGATAAGGAAGATTTTGCAATATATAATTTAGACGATAAAAATTTAAATCAATCTTTTGAAGATATAGCTAAAAAAACGAATGTACTGACATTTTCATATCCTCAAAACCAAGATAGTCAATATAAAAACTTGAATCATGTTGCAGTTGCTAAAGTTGCATCGTTATTAGACATAAGCGAAGAATCAATTTTTAATTTTTTAAAAGACTTTAAAGGGTTGGAGCATAGATTTGAAATTTTTAAACAAGCAAATGATATCACTTTCATAAATGATTCAAAATCTACAAATGGGTTATCAATTGCATCAGCATTGTCAAATTGCGTTGATTTGAAAATCAATAGGCTTGTGTTGATTTTAGGTGGTAAATCTAAAGGAATTGATTATTCAAACTATATCGATTCTTCGTTAATAGATATTCTAATTATTGCTTATGGAGAAGCTGCAGATGAAATAAAAAATAAACTTCCTGAATACGGTGTTCATGTAATAAAAGATTTTACTGAAGCAGTTCATCACGCTATAAAAATATCTGAAAAATCTAGTTTCAATGGTGTTTTGTTATCGCCAGGTTGTTCGAGCTTTGATCAGTTTAATAATTTTGAACATAGAGGTAATATTTTCAAAGATATAGTTGAGACGCACTACTCATGAAAATAAATATTAAAGAGAAGAAACAAGATAAATGGTTATTTTGGACTGTTATTTTTCTTGTTGGTTTTGGTTTAGCAGTATTGTTTAGTGCAAGTTCTGTTGAATCTCTAGAGTTAACTAATGGAGATTCAGCATTTTATTATTTCTTTAGACAATTTCTAAAAGTGGTTCCTGCTATACTGTTATTTTTATTTATGTCTCATTTCAATTATAGAAATTTTCAAAAATTAAAATTACCATGGATATTAATAGGAACATCTTTCCTTTTGTTGTTATATACAAAATTCCAAGGGTGCGATGGAGATGCTTGTAGATGGATTTCTATTGGTCCAATATCATTTCAAACGTCTGATTTTGCACGATTTTCTATAATTATTTTCTTGGCTGACTATATTGATAGACACTATAAGAACATGGATCAATTTTTTACTGGTATTGTTTTTCCTGTCCTTGTTGTATTGCCAATTGCTTTATTAATAATGATTCAACCTGATAATTCCACAACTATCATATTAATGGGAATTGTTTTTTCAATGCTTTTTATTGGCGGTGCAAAATTAATGCAGTTTTTCACCACAATATTGTTAGGAGCAAGCTCTATGCTAATTTTTATCATTAACCAGAAGAGCTATGTTTTAAAAAGAATATTATCTTTCATTGATCCAAGCAGTTCAGAAGCATTAGGATATCAATCAACACAATCATTGCTTGCATTGCAGCAAGGTGGATTTTTAGGTAGAGGATGGGGTGATAGTGTACAGAAACATCAATATCTTCCAGAACCACATACTGATTTTATTTTTGCTGTTATTGGAGAAGAGCTTGGATTTTTGGCTGGCATAATTGTTATGCTTGCGTATATAATTATATTCTATAGAATTATACAAATTTCAAAAAACTCAAACGATATATTTGGAATAATTCTGTCAATTGGATTTGGATTAAGCATTACCTACTATGCTTTTGTAAATATTGGAGTTGTTATTGGGGCAATACCTGTAACTGGAGTTACGTTGCCTTTTATTAGTTACGGAGGATCATCTTTAATAACCAATTTATTAATGGTAGGTATTCTCCTAAATATAAGTAAAGCTCAAAGAAAGCTTCGTGTAAGAGACTGGAGGCTTCGTGTCAATTAATAAGAATATACTTTTTTGCGGTGGAGGAACAGGTGGCCATTATTATCCACTGATGGCAATTAAGCAAAAACTTGATAAAAGTCTTAATGATAAAAAGATGTACTATATTGGATCAAAATATGGCATAGAATCAAAAAAGATATCTTTTGAAAATATAAAAAGTTTATTAATTCCAATTAGAGGATTTAATCGATCTTTTAGTGTTAAAAATTGTATAAAAAATTTTATTTTGATATTTCAATTGTTATTTGGTTTTGCAAGGGTTTTAATTTTCTTTATAATTAATAAACCAGGCCTAGTTATTGCAAGTGGAGGGTATTCTTCTTTCTTGCCTCTACAAATGGCAAGAATATTTAATGTTCCATACTTCATACATGAACAAAATTCATTTCCAGGCATTGTAACAAGAATATTTGGGAAAAGAGCAGAAGTTGTATTTCTTGGGTTTGATAATGCTAAAAATTACTTAAAGAATGCTAATACGATATTTACTGGTAATCCTATACATATTAAACCTTTTATTGAGATAAATATGAATATTGATCTCACCAAAAAAACACTATTAATTGTAGGAGGCAGTCAAGGTTCTGAATTTTTAAACAATCTAATATCTGATGGCATTGAAAAAGATATCATACCTAACATTAATATTATCTGGCTTGTTGGAGAAAATAATTTTGACAAATATAAAAAATATGAATCTGATTCAATTAAGGTGTTTTCCTTTGTTGATAATATGCCTTATCTGTATGATACTGCTAATTTAGTTGTATCGCGATCTGGAGCAATGACTGTATCTGAATTATTGCAGTTTAATAGGCCTGCAATCTTTATTCCTTTCAAGTTTGCTGCAGATAATCATCAATATTATAATGCAAAAGTACTAACGGACAGCTTATCATCTATTATTATCGAAGAAAAAGATGTTACTAGCGATTTATTATTTAGAAAAGTTGATGAAATATTAAGCAATGAAAGAGTCTATTCTTCCATGATAAATAATATAAAAAATATTAATAAACCAGATTCTTTAACAATAATCAAAGAAAATATTTTGGAGAATCTATATGCTAGCTAGTATAAAGAATATACATTTTATTGGTATTGGTGGTATTGGTATGAGTGGAATTGCAGAACTTCTCCATAATCAAGGTTTTAATATTACTGGATCTGATTTATCAAAATCTTCTAATGTAGAAAGGCTTGAAAAATTTGGTATCCAAGTATCTATTGGCCATAATTCAGATAATATAAATAAGTTAGATTTAGTTGTTTATTCTGATGCTATTCCAGAAGATAATTGCGAACTAGTGGAGACAAAGAAACAAGAAATTTTATGTTATTCGAGAGCAAAAATGATTTCACAGATTGCAAAACTTAAAAGCTCTACAGTTGCTATTGCAGGCACTCATGGGAAGACAACAACAACATCAATTGTTGGTTCCATATTGAAAGATTCTAATTTAGATCCAACTATTATAGTTGGAGGTGTTGTGAAATCAATAAATAGTAATTCAGTTCTAGGAGAAGGCGATGTTTTTGTTGTAGAAGCAGATGAATACAATAGAAGTCTTCTTGAATTAAATCCTACAATTGCAGTAATAAATAATATTGATTTAGAACACACAGATTGTTATAAGGATATAGACGATTTAAAAGAGACGTTTTTACAATTTGCAAATTCTGTTCCATTTTATGGCGCTGTAAGCATATGTAAAGATTCAGAAAATGCCGCATCTCTTATTAATGATATTGATGATAAACCAATCTTTACCTATGGCATTTATTCAAAGGATGTTGATTTTAGAGCAGAAGATATTGTGCAAAATGACGGGAATACTACGTTTACTTTAGTTGAGAAAAATCAAAAGTATCCAGTCTCCATCAAATTTCCAGGAATATACAATATTTGGAATGCGCTTGCAGCAATATCTGTTGCAAGAATAATGAATGTTCCAATAGAAAATATTATTAATAGTTTAGAAAAATTTGATGGAGTAAAAAGAAGATTTGATATCAAAAATAATGATGAATCTCTGATGGTTATTGATGATTATGGACATCACCCTGTTGAAGTGCAAAATGTAATAAAAGCTATAAAAGATAATTGGGATAGAAGGTTGGTGGTAGCATTTCAGCCACACCTATACTCAAGAACAGAACAATTCTTTAAAGAATTTGCAGAATCTCTTTTACTAGCTGATTCTGTTCTGATAACTGAAATATTTGCATCTAGAGAATTGAATAATGATTCTATTAATTCCCAAGCAATTGTTGATGAAATGCTAAAGCTAGGACATCAATTTGTTACGCCTACTACATTAGAAAATTTAGTTGATGATGTAGAGTCAATCTATAAAAAAGGTGATATAATTCTAACAATTGGTGCGGGAAATATATGGAGATATTCAGATTTAATTAAAGAAAGATTAGTATGATAGACAAAATAAAAGACTATATAGAAAATAATACAAATTCAAAAGTGTTGACTGATGAACTGATGAAAAATCACACAACATATGGAATCGGTGGCCCTGCAGACTTGTTTGTTTTACCATCAAATAAAGAAGACTTGATTAAGGTGTTTGAAATAAGCAAAGAATATAATCAAAAAATCAATGTTGTGGGTTCTGGATCTAATTTATTGGTTAGCGATAATGGTGTAAGAGGTATAATTATTTGTATTAAGGATTGTCTAAAGAGCTTAAAAGTGGAAGATAATAAAATTTACGCAGAGTGCGGTATAATGCTAGGAAAGCTTGTAAAAAATTCTATTAAAAATAATTTGAAAGGATTAGAAAATCTTATCGGTGTGCCGGGAACTTTAGGAGGCGCATTAATTATGAATGCTGGTGCTTGGGGCGGTGAAATTTCTAATTGTCTTGAAAGCGTAGAATTGATTGATCCAGATAAAAATGAAGTAGTTATGCTTTCTAAATCTGAAATTGATTTTTCATACAGAAGTTCTTCTTTTAAAAATGGAAGCATTCTCCTTTCAGCATTGTTTGATATGGAATATTCAGATAAGCAAATAATCGAAGATAGCTCAAAAATAGCTCAGTTTGGAAGAAAAGATACACAACCTCTTAACCATCGTTCTGCAGGTAGCGTTTTTAAAAACCCATCTAAGGAAAAACCTGCTGGAATGTTAATTGATAAGGCTGGATTAAAAGGATTAACTATTGGTAATGCACAGATTTCTGAAAAACACGCAAACTTTTTTATTAATAAAGGAAATGCAAAAGCTAACGATATGTTTATGTTGATAAAAAAAGCAAAAAATACAGTTAAAGAGAAATTTAATGTGGATATGGATTTGGAAGTTAAGCTAATGGGATTTGAAAAAAGAGAAATTGATTCATTGTGAAATATTTTAAAAAAACATACTTAGAAATTTCCTTATTTTTTTTAGGAGTGGTGCTGGTGATTTTTTTGGCTCTTCAATGGGCAACATTTAACGAAATGTTTACAATTAAAAATGTTGAAATAAGTGGAGCACAATATTTTGATGATAGCTCTTTAGCTTTGTATAAAAATGAGATTAAAGATAATAATATCATGTCTTTTGATTTAAGATATTACAAAAATCAAATTGAATCTCTTGCATATGTTAAAGATTGCAAAATATCGAAAACATTTCCTGAAACAGTCAATATTGTTATATATGAGAGAGAGCCACTTGCCATGATCAATTCAACAGATTTAATTATGCTAGACGTAGATGGCATATGTTTGCCAGTTGAAGAATATGGGACCATATCTTTACCAATACTATCAAACTTTAAAACTAATGAAGAATTATATCCAGCAGGAGAAAAGACAAAATCATCTAATGTTGTTAAATCCATTGATATCATTAAATACTCAAAAAGAAACTTCCATAATTTGTATGAAGATATATCAGAATTTGTTTTTAATGATAGCAATGAATATGAGATAATACTTAAGAATGGAAAAACAAAAATTTTGCTTGGTTCGGATAATGTTTTTAAAAAAATAGATTATTTAAAAGCATTTGATGATGTATTGCCAGATGATAAGAATTTTAATATTTATAAATATATAGATCTTAGATATAAAGATCAGATAGTAGTAAAAGAGAGAAGAGTATGAGTGGACAAGTATATGTAGCTTTTGATTTAGGTTCTTTTAGCATTAAAGGATCTATAGCAAAAATTAATCAAGATAGAGAGTTAGAAATTTTATCTATACAATCAATTAAGAGTAGGTCTATAGAATGTGGAACTATTGTAGATAAAGAACAATTAGTAAATGATTTAGAATTTTTAATAAGATTTCTTGAAGATGAATCAGGTCACAATATTAAAGAAGCTATTGTTTCTATCGGAGGAAACACAATTAAATCTGTCAATTCAGCAGCTCGAAGTAGGCTAAACGATAGCACTGATTTTAAAATTGATAAAGAAACAGTGAACAAAATTTTATCTCAATGTTCTGATTTACAAATTTCTACAGGTAGACAGGTAGTCCATAATATACCAAGAGGATATATTATAGATGGCTCTCCTCTAGTTCGCAATCCTATTAATAATATTGGCGAAATTATTGAAGCAAGATCTCATGTGGTTCATGTGCAGGATTTTAATATCAACCAAGCTAAAACTTGCTTTAATGATGATTTTTCAATTGATATAGATACAGTTTTTGATGGAGTCGCATCAGCTCATGCAAATATATCAGAAGATGATAAAGATCTTGGTGTTGTATTTGTAGATATAGGATCGGACAAAACTAATGTTGTTATATATAAAGATAGATATATCATGCATTCAAAAGTGATTCCTATCGGTTCTCATTCTGTTACTAAAGATTTAGCAAAATTTTTTAATGTTTCAATTGATGACGCAGAAGAAGTGAAAAGAAAACATGTTTCTGCATTATCAAAGTTAGCAGATATTTCATCCAATTTTGAATTGTCAATCAGTGAAGATACATTAAAAAAACAAATCAATCAGAAAGAAGTTTCTGAAGTTGCAGAAGCAAGATTTAAAGACATTATAGATGAAGTAAGAAATGAAATTAGGGTTACTGGACAAGAAATGTCTGAATTTGGTTCAGGTGTTAAAATTACAGGGGGCGGTTCTAATGTAAAGAATCTTGATTTGCTTTTTAAAGAGTATTTAGGAGCATTGGAATCAGAAAATCAAGAGAATGAAGATGTTAGTATAAAATGTGAATATCTGACAATAAAAGATATCACTTTTAAAGAAAATTTAGAAGATAAAAGAGAATATGCAACACTAATAGGTCTATTAAAATGGCCTATGTTAAATGTTGAAAAAGACGATCCTCTAATTGGTATTAAAAAATCATTTACAGAAAATTTTTCCAATATCTGGAAAGGTTTTTTTGAGTAATAAAAGGAGAAAATATGTTATTTGAATTTGAAGCTATACAAGATCAAAAAGCTAAGATTAAAGTGCTAGGAGTCGGTGGCGCTGGAGGTAATGCAGTTAATCGAATGATTACATCAGGCATGGAAGGCGTAGAATTTATTGCTATCAACACTGATATACAGGATTTAGATAAAAATCATGCTGAAACGAAGATGCAGATAGGAAAAGATTTGACTAAAGGCTTAGGGGCAGGAGCAAAGCCAGAGGTTGGGAAAAAAGCAATGTTAGATGATCAAGAACGCGTTCAATCATTGGTTGCTGGCTCTGATATGGTATTTGTTACTGCTGGTATGGGAGGCGGCACTGGTACAGGCGCTGCTCCTGTTGTTGCAAAAATGTGTAAAGACTTAGGTATTCTTACGGTCGCCATTGTTACACTGCCTTTTAAATTTGAAGGTGCAAAAAGAATGTCAAAGGCGCTAAAAGGAGTTAGTTCAATAAGGAATTTCTGTGATACACTTATTGTTATTCCAAATGAGAAACTTTTGTCAGTGATTGAGAAAGATACTCCTGCGGAAGACTCATTTAAAATGGCGGATTCAATATTATTGAATGCTGCACAAGGAATATCTGATCTTATTAATGAGCGAGGACAAATTAATTTAGATTTTGCTGATGTAAACACAGTAATGAAAGGAATGGGAGATGCATTGATGGGTTCAGGCACAGCAAGCGGAGAAGAACGAGCTGTCCTAGCTGCACAGCAAGCAATATGTAGCCCTCTTTTAGAAGCTCAATCAATTCGTGGAGCAAGAGGAGCAATTGTTAGCATTAGAGGTGGAGAAAATATGACTCTGGAGGAGCTTAGCGCAGCTACAGAGATTATATATGAAGAAGCCGGAAAAGATGTAAATCTTAACTTTGGATATGTGGTTGATCCAGCTATGAAAGATGAATTAAAAGTTACTGTTATTGTAACTGGTTTTGATTCGAGACCAATTGAACAAACAAACGATTCAAGAGAGGTTATGGATAGAAACTATAATCGAGAAAGTGAAGAAATAATGGATTCTATGGACACCCCATTATTTGAAGAGCAAAATACAGCACCTATTTCTTCAGCATTGAATGAAGAAGATGATGACTCAAACGATGTTGATGACGCACCAACTCTTGTCTTTGGAGAGTTTAATCAAGATTCTAAAATAGAGCCTGAATCTGAGTCTGAATCTGATGAAGTGCCTGCTTTTATAAGAAGACAAAATCAATAATTTGGTTGGCTACCGATAAAAAGGAAAGGGGCTCTTAGCTATCTTTAGCTTGGAGCCCCTCTTTAAATTCTTTTGCTATATCTATTTTCATCTATAAATTCGCTTTTATGAATAATCTTTGGGAAGATATAAAAAAGACTATTTCTGAATGGAGTATAGTTGCCTCTGAAAAGGCAGAAGAATTTACTCACAACAGTAAGCTTCGTCTTGATATTCTACAGTTAGAAAGAAAGCTTTCTAGCATGTATGTAAAATTAGGTCTTTATGTGTTTAACAAAACTAAAGATAAGAATGTTTTAAGTTTTGTAGGCGACAAACGCTATATATCTTTAATTGATAATATTGTTGAAGTCAAAAAGAAGATTAGAGAAAAAAAGGATGAAATTGACAAATCAGATCATGAAACATTTGATTCATCAGAAGATATTTCTCCTGAGGAAAAAGAATAATTATGAAAAATAAGAAACCATTTTCAATCCATTATCTTTCTTCTAAAAAGCTACGTCAAATTAATTTTTCACTTACTGATTTCACTTTATTTTTTGTCTTAATATTAATTATGTCTGTAGGAATTAATTATTATTTGTCTATGAAATTTTCAACTGATTATTATAAAGATAAAATAAAGAAAGCAGAGCAAGAATATTCTGATATTTCTCAAGAATTATTAGATAAAATGGATACAATAGAAAAAGAATTAGCTTTATTAGAAGAAAAAGATAGTGAAATGAGAACTTACGCTGCTTTGCCTCCGCTTAATGAAGATATTAAAGAAATGGGCACTGGAGGTTCAGAAGCAGAAGAGTCCAATGAAAAAGATTCTTCAACAATATTAGATAACTTGAAAAATACCATCGATTCTCTTTCTTATACTTTAGATTTACAAAAGAATAGCTATGATATTATTTTTAATAAAATTAAATCTAATGAAACAATGTATCGCCATATTCCATCTATCATGCCTGTAGAAAGCGCATATTTGGGTTCCCAATATGGATATAGAACTGATCCTATAGATGGAAAAAGAAGAATGCATCGTGGACAAGATTTTGCCGTAAATCTTAATACTCCTGTGCTTGCAACAGGTGATGGCGTTGTTACAAAAGCTCAGTATGATTCTGGTTGGGGACGTTATGTTAAAATTGATCATGGTTACGGATACGAAACTATATATGCTCATCTTTACAAGATTAATGTCAAAAAAGGACAAAAGATTAAGCGTGGAGATGTTTTAGGAAAGTCAGGTAATAGTGGTAGAGCTGCAGGTTTTCATTTGCATTATGAAGTGCATAAAAACAAAAAAGTAGATGATCCTAAGAAATATTTTTTCCTTGGTTATATTAAATAATGCTTCAATCTAATTCAAAAATCAAATCTTATGCCTTAGAGACATATGGGTGTCAAATGAATGTTGCTGACTCAGAGCTAGTTGACGGAATTTTAAAGGATATTGGATTAAAAAAGACTGAAGATTTAAATAATGCAGATGCGATTTTTGTTAATACATGTGCAATCAGAGATAATGCAGAAAAGAAAATTCATTCTCGTTTAGGAAATTTCTACAAATTAAAACAAGAAAAACCACATTTAATTATTGGTGTCTTGGGATGTATGGCGCAAAACTTAAAAAATGATTTATTAAAGAATAAACCATATGTTGATATTATTCTTGGACCAGATTCTTATAGAAATCTTCCTAAATTAATGAATCGTCACATGGTAGAAAAAGATAGTATTGTGGATACAAAACTATCAAAATATGAAGTATATGAAGATCTTTTTCCAAAGAGAAATAAAGAAGGCATTAATGCATGGGTTTCTATTATGCGAGGATGCGATAAATTTTGCTCTTTTTGTATTGTGCCGTTTACGAGAGGAAGAGAAAGAAGTAGAAGTGTTGAAAGTATTGTAACAGAGGTAAAGAAAGCTGTTGATCAAGGTTTTGTTGAGATAACTCTATTGGGACAAAATGTCAATTCATACAAACATGAAAACAGTTCATTTGCTGAGTTGTTATTGGCAGTTTCTGATATCAACGGAGTACAACGTATACGCTACACATCTCCTCATCCTCAAGATATTAATGTTGAATTATTAGAAGTCATGGCTTCAAGAAAAAATATCTGTAATTATGTACATTTTCCTCTACAATCAGGTTCTAATGATATTTTAAAACGAATGAATCGAACATATACTAGGGAACATTTTCACTACATGGCTGATAAAATAAGAGAGATAATGCCTGATTGCGGTTTATCAACAGATATTATAGTAGGATTTCCAGGTGAAACTGATAAAGATTTTAGACAAACATTGAATTTGATGAATAAAATAAAATTTAATTCTGCATTTACATTTAAATATTCTCCTAGACCTTATACAAAAGCAGAACAATTTACTGATCAAATTGATGAAGATATTAAGAAGAGCAGGCTTGATAAACTTATTACTCTTCAAAGAGAACACACACTTGAATTAAATACAAAAAAAGTTGGCAGTATTCAACATGTATTAATAGAAAAAGAAAGCAAAAAATCTTCTAATCATTGGGCGGGAAGAACAGATTCGAATGAATGGGTGATTTTTGAAAAGAAATCAAGTAATATCAAAGATATAGTTCCAGTAGAAATTGTAAATGCAACTGGAGTAATTTTACATGGTAAAGAAATGGTTGGTGCTTAATGTTTAGATTGTTAAAGATTTTATTTTTTCTTGCATTCATTGCTGGAACATTCTTTTTATTTGATAGAAATAGTGAACCAATCAGTCTTTATTTCTTTAAAGGCGATCCTATTGCAGCTCCAGGGTATATCGTAATAATCATTTTTGTGATGATTGGAGTATTATTGGGGTATATAATTTCTTTGCGTAATCTAATTTCATATAGATCTGAGATGTCTTCTTTAATTAAAAAAAATAAAGAAATATCTGATGAGCTTGATAGCTTGAGAAATGTAGCGGTTGGTGAAGAATTTAATTTTAATGATAAGGAATAGTTATCTTGGAGATAACGTATCTTCTTCCCTTAATCGCAGTTATCTTAGTTATTATTTTTCTAGTTAATACTAGAAAATCAAAACAGCCTACCGATGTTGAAGTTTATAATAAAGCATTAAAAGCTATTATTGACAACAATCAAGAACGAGCATTTCAAATTCTTAAAGATTTAATTCAGAAAGACTCTAACAATTCTGAAGCTTATTTATTATTAGGTAACCTATTGAGAGATAGAAATATTGATAAAGCGCTTAAGATTCATCAAAGCATTATTGTGAGACCTGGGCTTTCAAAGCAAATGAAAATTCAGGTTCATCAAGCCTTAGGATTAGATTATATAGAAATAGGAAATAAAATTAGAGCGGAAGATGAATTTAAAAATATTATCAGCTTAGATTCTAAAAATGTATGGGCACTTACCATGTTAAAGAATATTGCTATTGAAAATGAACTGTGGAATAAAGCCTTAGAGTTAGAAAAAAAACTAATTAAATATCAATCAAAATCACAAGACGAAGAATCAAGATTAAATTATTTGATTGCAATGGATCACAAAGAGAAAAACAATAAAGACCAATATATTTCTTTCCTTGAAAAGAGCGTTAATTCTGACAAACCATATTCTCCTTCATATTTGGAGCTTGCTAGAGCATATTATGAGAGTGGAGGTATTAATTTTGTGAATTTAGCAGCAAAAAACTTTATTCTGTATGCACAAGCAGAGCCAAAGGCTAGCATAGATACATTTAAAGAAGTTGAAAATATGCTATTTGATCAGAATCGATTTAATGAAATGGAAAAATTATATCAAGAAATACTCTCTAATTCTTTCAACGCATACGTATTTAACCGTTTGATTGATATTTATCTTGAAAAAAATGATAAAGATGCTGTTGCAGATTTAATAGAAAAATACAAAAATGAAAAATCTTATATTATTAAACTAAATCAGATGAAACTTGATACGGATGATATTGATTTAAGAAAATCTTTATCTGAAGTCTGTAACAGTATTGTTGTTCAATAGTAATGCAGTTCATTAAAAAAATATTGTTCTCTTTTTTGTTTATACATTTTTGTTTTGGTCAAAATGCGGATTCGAGTGTACTCTATCAGAAAGCAATTAATACAGTTGATGGAGATAAAGCATTAGCAATCTATGATCAAATAATTCAAATGAATGATAAATCTGATTATTATTGGCTATCAGTATTAAAAAAAGCAGAATTGAACTATGCTGTCGGTTCTTATATTAAATCTTCTAAATTACTTAAAGAATTTAATATTAATGCCCCTGAGCATTTGGTTACAGATGTATCAAAACTATTATTATATAACGCGTTAATTGCAAGCGGGGATAGTAAAGCTGTAAAAGAATATGAAAGAAAAATTAATAAAGCTGTTTCCTCTAAAAAAATAAAGAAAAACAGTGTTTGGTTCATACAATTTGGTGCATTTGAAAACAAAAAGAATGCTAACACTTTAAAAGAAACACTGAATGAAGCTGGAATATCAAATATACAAGTAAATCAAATGTTTAATCGCGGGAAAACAACCTACTATGTTCGTAGTAAAGCATTTAATTCTTATGCATCTGCAAGTAAAAAAGCATCTCAGCTAAAGAAGTATGATGATTTTACATTTGCGATAGTAGGATATTAATTTTTATTTACTAGCAGTTCTGTATAGCCAAAGAAGTATACATCCTAGAATAGCAATCCCAACTATATCATTGAGTGGATTTGGTAAGCCATAATTTGGCCAATAATTTTTGTCAAAAAATAATGGGATAGCAATTAAAATTGCCATTAATGCTTCTCCTGTAATTAATCCAGAAGCAAGAAGTAGTCCATTATCTTTTCCTTTTTGGGAAGAAATTTTGTTAGCATAGTGATTAAGCATTCCACCAACAAAAATTGGAAATGTTAATTCGATTGGAAGATAAATACCAATTGCAACCGCTAAAATTGGCACTCTGAAATCTGACCCTCTTCGAAGTTGATATTGATCTAATAAAATGATTAATACCCCAATAACTGCACCTGCATAGATCATTGCCCATTCTAAATCTCCAGCAAATACTCCCTTGGCAACATTTGTCATAAGAACAGCTTGTGGGGCAGGTAAATCAGGTCCGCCAATACCGTATGCTTCATGCAGAAGAATTAATACAATTCCTAAAGTCATTGATGCACTAATTACACCAATAAGTTGCATTACCTGTTGTTTCCAAGGTGTTGCTCCTACAATATTACCTGTTTTTAAATCTTGTAAATTGTCTCCTCCAATTGCAGCAGCGCAACATACAACAGAGCCAATTAAAATAGCTGCCGCTGCACCTTGAGATCCTTCTGTATTAAAAAATGTAACAATTAATAGCGAACTAAATAAAATAGTAGCAATTGTTACTCCTGATATAGGATTATTTGATGATCCAACTACTCCAGCCATATATGCGGCTACTGCTGAAAAAAGGAATCCAAAGATACACATAATTAGTGACAAAATAATAGCTGCTCCCCAAGATGGGATAATATTATAATAAGTAAGACAGATAGGAATCAACAAAGCAAGTATTCCTATAAATACATAATTAATTGGTAAGTCTCTTTCTTCAAGTGCAATATTGTCAGAATCTTCTTGTAAAGTTTTTAAGCTTAGCCTTATGCTTTCAATAAGCGGTTTTGCAAGTTGAATAATAGACCAAATACCTCCCACTACCATGGCACCTACACCTAAGTAACGGATTTTTGTATTCCAAATTGTTCCAGCAGCATCCCATGCTGATCCTTCATACCCATTTAGATATGAATAGATTGGTATTGCTACTACCCAAGAAATTAATCCTCCAGAAAACGCGAGAATACCAACATTCCTTCCTACAATATATCCAACACTTATTAGCGAAGGAGATAAGCTGGATCCCATTCCAAAAATTGCGCCTCCAATTACTTTTGCGCCTCCAATTGCACTAGACCAAATTCCAAATGCAAGATCTCCAAGTTTAACAACTCCTCCCACCAATGCAGATAATCCAATCATTTTTAAACTATCTTTTGATTTTTCTGGATCAGATTCATGCCCTGTTTCTAGGACTTTTGCTGTTGCAACCCCTTCTGGAAATTTTAATTTTGCTTTCAATATCAAAGCACGTCTTAATGGTACAGTAAATAGGGCACCAAGCACTCCACCTACCATAGCAATCTTTGTTACTTCCCAATAATCAACACTTTCCCAATATCCAATAAGCAATAACGCAGGAATAGTAAAAATAACTCCAGCTGCAAGCGATTCTCCTGCTGATGCTGCAGTTTGAACAATATTATTTTCTAAAATATTTGATTCTCGAAATAAACGTAAAATTCCCATTGACATGATTGCTGCTGGGATAGATGCAGATATAGTCATCCCTGCATATAATCCTAGATAAGCCATAGCCGCAGAAAGAACAATGGATAGAATAATACTTAAAAAAATCGCTTTGACAGTTATTTCATTATGCATAATATCAACTTACAAATTTTTAATTTTTATAAACAATATGAAAAACAAATTATTTTCACTAATTACTTTATGTTCTTTAATGATGATGAATTTTCAATTTTATCATCATAACGAAATCCATTCAAACAACATATCCACTTCTAATCAAGAAGATATATATGTTGTAAGCGATAAGGATTCACATAATTGTGATTTCTGTGAACTTAGTTTTACCAAGTATGTTTCTAATGTTGAAAAATTTGTAAATCACGATTCTCATTCAGATTATTCCTTTTTGCAAAATTTAAATTTTGTTTCCTATAAATCTGTTCATGGAATTCC
>CAYZYM010000103.1:0-2369 GCA_964482595.1 uncultured bacterium
GATAACTTTCCATCGACAGGGGCATCAATTACCTTTGGGTATACACTTGTTTGAACAGCAGACAAAACATCTCTACCTGCCAAATCAATTGCAGTAGCTATTTCAAAGGTAAGATCAATACCAGCTTTTGATGCTGCAATCAATGCATCAACAACTTTGTCTACATTCCCTCCAGCCATATAATGAACCTCAAGATCTGAATTAGTCACTTGATCTAAACCAGCTTTGTTTGCAGCAATTAAGCCATTAACAATAACGCTAGGTGGAACACGTCTAAATCTCATTCCAACTAAATTGAAAATTGTAACATGTCCTCCTCCAATACTAAAAATAGCTTGTAACCATAATCCTACTGGCACAATCCACAATAATACGATAATAAATAATACTAACGGTATGGCAACATAAAGTCCCATCACTCCTCCTTTGCACTATGCTGTTTATTATAAAATTTATTCATAAATAACTACACCTTCGATCTTTTATCGTAGTTCTTTTTTAAAGTAGTTTTATTTGAATCTTGTGTAATCAATTTTTGAAAAATTTTTGATTTTGATACCAAACGAATTAACATAATCAAAATAATAATTCCTCCAACAATTGCCCATGAGAAACCATCTAAAGCTTCCATATATATTTCATCGCTCACAGGCACTTCAGGGATTAGTAATAAATAAAGTCCATAAAATAATATTATCAATCCTCCTATACCAAATACTCCAAATCCAGGAATTGCTACAAATTCAACCAGTAAAAGAGCTAACCCTGAAAAAATTATTAATAAGTCTGTAGCGGAAGCGAGCTTTGTTAAATAGCCAGCGCCTAATGCAAGAGTTAAACATACAATGCCTATTGTACCGCCAATTCCCCATCCAGCGCTATATAATTCAGATATGATACCAATTGTACCAAATGTAGTTAATAAAGAAGAAACAACTGGATCAGTAAGAAAACGCACTAAATCCTCAGACCAATTTTCATCTAAAGAAATAATATCATAATTTTCGATATTAAAATCTGAAATAATATCTTCAATTGATTCACTTTCACCATCAGCAATTTTATACTTTAAAGCTAATTCAGTAGTAAGAGTAATTAATTTCCCTTCCTTACGTCCTTCTATATCATCCACTTTAATTGAATCTCCTTCAACTACTAAATACTCAAAACTTAGTTCTTCATCAACCATCCCACGGGCAATCGTTACATTTTTTCCAGAACTTTCTGCAGTGGCTCCCATTTCTTCTCTCATATAACTTTGGGCTTTCTCAGATTGTTTTTCACCGCTCATATCTACTACACTAGTTGCACCAATAGTAGCACCAGGGGTCATATAAATTTTATCACAAGAAAGTGAAATCAAAGATCCAGCAGAAATAGCTCTTTTGTTAATAAATGCAACAGTTTCAATATCAGTGCTAGAGATTGCATCTTTGATTTGTGTTGCGGCATCAACTCTACCTCCAAAAGTATTTATTTCAAAAACAATGAGTGCAGCATCATTTTTTTCTGCAGCGTTAACTGCACGATTAACAAAAGCAGGAATACCTAAATCAATTGTGTTATGAATAGGGACAACATAAACTTTTGCATTATTATTGTTAGCAATAACAACGCTAATAATTGCGATTAAGATAAAAATCCAAAGTTTATTAAATTTTGTTTTCATTATTTACACAAAGATTTACATTATAAAAATGTATTGGTTTTTAAAATCGTATTCTTTTTGTTTAGAAAGATTGCCAAAATTCTTTCTGAAAATTAACTATAAAATACATTATTTTCTACTATTCCATGTTCTAAAATTGAGAAAAAAAATGGCTCTCAAAAATCTTAGGATTGCATTCCCAGGAAAAGATGACAGATGGTACAATGCAACTATAAAAACATTGTATCAATTCACTGTAGAAGAAGTTGTTGATTTCTTAAGTAAATATGCTCATTTCAATGAAAATACTTTTCATTTAAATAATATACATATCCTAGATGATGCATTAAAAGAAAACAGAGGAGTAATATTGGTTGGAGGTCATTTTGGACCTTTTCATAAATTAATTGTAACAATGGCAAGAAAAGGGTATAAAAATATTGCGGGGATTTCTTATAAACAAAATAACCAAGCAGCGTCAAAATTTTTTGTGGAACTAAGAAAAGAATATGTAGCAAATGAATTGCACAAAGGAGGTCCAAGCAGTGACGTAAAGCAATCATTGCAAAACAACGAGTTACTTGTGCTTCTAAGTGATCAGGACGCAGGGAAGAAAGGAGTTTTTGTAAATTTCTTTAATATTCCTTCTTCGACACCATCAGGAGCAGCACACTATAATAAAAAAATGGGGAGTCCTTTGATTTTCTTTTCCGCAGCCAAA
>CAYZYM010000104.1:0-4576 GCA_964482595.1 uncultured bacterium
AATATCATTTTTTTCATAGGTATATCCCTGCAAATTCAACATATCAAAAAGAATTCTTTGTAGTTCAGGGCTAATACTTTGATCAACCGGACTTCCTATTAATCCTAACTTCATGATAACATCTCTTTAATTGTGTCAAAAAATCCTGGTAATGAAATATCAATACATGCTTTGTTGTCCAGCTTGTAGTCCCCAAATACAGCAATACTTAATACAACAAATGCCATTGCGATACGATGATCATCAAAAGACTGAATTGTTGCCATTTGTGTTGGTGTCCCACCTTCTACAATTAAGCTGTTGTCTTGTTCATATGCTTTAATACCAAAGTTGACCAAATTATCGATAATTGCTTGTACGCGATTGCTCTCTTTAAACTTTAATTCTTCAATTCCGTTAAAAACAGTTTTACCCTTTCCTAATGCAGCTAATACAGCCAAAATAGGTATTTCATCAATGATAGATGGAATAGCATAAGATGACACTTCAAAACCATCTACTGACGATGATTCAACGCTAACATCACCACATAATTCACCATTCATATGATGTTGATTGGATATGGTAGCAGGAATACCAATCTTATTCAAAATATTCATAAAACCAATACGTGTTGGATTAAGCAACATATTGCGAACGGTAACCTGTGATTCTTTCATTAAAACGGTCAATACAATGAAAAAAGACGCTGAAGAAGGGTCTGATGGAATGTCCATTGTAATAGATTCAAGTGATGAAGAAAGTGGTTCGATACGAATGTCACGATCCATTACTGTAATAGTCGCACCCATATGATGCAACATAATTTCAGTATGATTTCTTGATGTATTAATCTCAGAAACATTCGATGATGATTCTGCTCCCAATCCAGCCAATAAAATAGAGGACTTCACTTGTGCGCTGGCAACTGGCATTTTATAATTAATTCCATTTAACGGACCAGATGCATCTACTATTAGCGGTAATAAGCCATTATTTGACTCAATATGGCATCCCATTTGTGTAAGTGGCACAATCACCCTATCCATTGGTCTAGAAGACAAAGAATCGTCTCCTGTTAGCGAAAATTGAAGGCCCTGAGAAGATAAGAACCCAGATAACAATCTTGCACTTGTCCCAGAATTGCCACAATCAATTGGCTTTTTCGGGTTAGAAAGTGTTGTCCCGGTAATAATTAATTTCTTATCATCGTTTTCAATTAATGCACCACATGCTTGTAATGCTTTAATAGTAGATTGCACATCTTTTCCATCATTCAAATTTGTAAGCTCGCTTACACCATCTGCAATAGAAGCTAGCATTACTGCTCGATGTGAGATAGACTTATCTCCTGGCAATGAAATGGTAGTATTAATGGCCATTTTTCTCCATCTCAGTTGCAATATTAAAAGAAAGTTCTAATGCTTGATTTGCATTCAATCTCGGATCACAATGCGTATGGTATCGTGAATTTAAATCTTTGTCACTAAGCTTGTATAATCCACCAGTACATTCCGTAACATTTTGTCCTGTCATTTCAAGATGGATACCTCCTAAATGAGCTCCTTTAGATTTTAAAATATGAATGGCTTTAGTGGTCTCATTCAATAGCGATGAAAAGTCTCTTGTTTTAAGCCCTTCAGAAGATTTAATCGTATTGCCATGCATTGGATCTGATATCCACAATACTGTCTTATTATGTTTATGAATAGCGTCTACAAGTCCCGCTAAATGCTCTTCGATATTATCTTCCCCATATCGAAAAATAAGCGAGATCTTTCCAGCTTCATTTGTAGGATTAATAATATCAATTATTTTAATTAATTCTTCCGGATCTAAAGATGGACCGCATTTAATTCCAATTGGATTACTGATGCCGCGACAAAATTCTACATGAGCACTATCAACAAATCGTGTGCGGTCTCCAATCCAAATAAAATGAGCAGAAGTGCAGTATACTTTATTGGATAATGAATCAACGCGCGTTAGCGCTTCTTCATATGGAAGATGTAATCCTTCATGGCTGGTATAAAACTCTACAGTATTCAAATCAATAACTTGTTCTGTATTCACTCCTACCGCATCCATAAAATCAAGATGATCTGTGATTTGATTTGCAATTTTTTCATATTGCTTGCCTTCTTTACTGCTTTTGACAAATCCCATATTCCACGAGTTTACTTTGCGGAGATTTGCAAATCCTCCTTGTGCAAATGAACGTAATAAGTTTAGTGTTGATGCGGATTGAGAATAAGCATGTAATAAGCGTTCTGGATTTGGTTCACGTGATTCTTTGGTAAACTCCATGCCATTGATTGAATCACCATAATAACTATTTAAAGTCGTTCCATTAATCGTTTCTGTATCGGAAGAACGTGGTTTAGCAAATTGACCTGCAATGCGACCTAATTTAATAACTGGCACCTTTAATTCGGATGTAATTACAGCGCTCATTTGTAAAATTACACGAAATGTGTCGCGGATATTGTTGGCAGAAAATTCTTTAAAACTTTCAGCACAATCCCCTCCTTGTACTAAAAATGCCTTTTGTTCTGTTGCCTTGGCTAACTCTGCTTTCAAATTATTACACTCTCCAGCAAATACCAATGGTGGAAAGGCATTAAGTCGTGCAATGACTTCCTCTAATTTGTCTTGATCGCTGTAGTGAGGAATATGTTTAATCTCACAATTACGCCAAGAGTCTTTTTTCCAATTTTTCATGTTATTCCTCCGCCTTTTTTGATTCAGTAATAATGGACTGATAAATATTTTTTAAAAATGTGGCTTCTTTTTCAGAAAACAAAGAATCAATCTTATTATAGATTGCCTGCTCTCTACCTTCATCCAGAATAGGTAATCCTTCTTGCTTTTTGATTTCCCCAATGTCTGTTACTGCGTTTAATCGATCGATTAACAATTGAAAGACTTCTTGATCAATTGTATCAATTTTTTTTCGTATTGTTTCTATCTCTTTATTCATATTGATTCCTCTATATAACAAAAAACCCCAGTGGGGTTCACTGAGGTTTATGAAGTATTCTATATAGTCCTATACTTAGGTCCCTACATAACCTCCTGCATTAAAATAATAATAAAAATTGTTGTTACTTTTCATTGTTGACAATATTACGGAATAGATTGGACAGTTTGCAAGAAAAATTAATTATTCTTTACAATAGTGGTTCCAGCTTTTCCATCAATAGCGGCTTGAATATTTTCAATGTTTGTAATGATGGCTTTCTCTCCATGATGTTTTAAGAAATGTATAGCAGAGCGAATTTTTGGCCACATGCTTCCTTGTTGGAAATGACCTTCTTCTTGTAGCTGTTTTGCTTCGATATCTGTCATCTCACGAATTGGAGTTTGTTGTGGGGTATTATAATCTCTGTATACTTGATCTACATCTGTAATGATATAATATTCTTGTGCGCGAATTACTCTTCCAAGCTTTGCTGCACTTAGATCTTTATCTACTACAGCATCAATACCTTTTAATTTATCTTCTTCTGTATTATATACTGGAATTCCTCCCCCACCCGCTGCAATCACAATGGTTCCAGATTCAACCAAAGTACGAATACTAATGCCATGCATTACAAAATCTGGATCTGGAGAAGGAACAACTCGTCTCCATTTGCCTGGTTCTTGTTCTTTGATATCCCATCCTAGCTCTTCAGCTAACGCTGTTGCTTCATCTAACGAATATCGTTTTCCTACAAATTTTAATGGATCTTTAAATGATGGGTCGTCTTTATTAACAATAACTTGTGTTACAAGCGTTACAACTTCTTTATCAATCTTTTCTTCGCGAAGCGCATTTTGAAATGTTTGTTGAATCATATATCCCATTGTTCCCTGCGTACCTGCTACACAAATACCAAGAGGAATAGGTGGAACAACATCTCGAGTTAAGTCCATTCTTAATAATTCATCTCCAACTTGTGGGCCATTACCATGAGTAAGACACACATTATATCCTCGACGAATAAATTCCATAATTTGAGCGAAAGAATGGCGCGTATTGTTGAACTGTTCAGACATAGTGCCAGCTTCTTTCTTTTGAGAAAGAGCATTTCCTCCAAGAGCAATAATAGCGGTTCTATTCATAAATAATTCTAGAAAAAATTACTTATTTAACAAATGATTCGTGAAAAATTCTGCTGAAAATTCAAAGGACTGTTTACGGGCTTCAGCATTGCCTCCAAAACTTGGTCCTCTTCCAGCACATGTTAATAATGCTAATTTTTGTCTGGTTGGTGTATTGATACGAATTTTCCAATATTCGCTTAAAAATAAGGAGCCTTCTTCATTCATTGGAAAACGACAATCTCCCAGTGTATATCCTTTTTCCTTGACTGCAACTTCTGTGGTTCTATCAAAAGAGTGGTGCGCATTTTCATAAATGGTTATATCAATATTGACTGGCAATCCGCTTGCGTCTATCTTATCTAATAATTCAGTGCAAGCAGCTGCAGGCACCCAATCATCTAATTCACCTATTAAAATATGAATTGGTGCATCGCTAAATTGCATCAGCTCACCTGGATGTGGATATATCAAACAACCTGGATAGATTGGCAAATGTGCAGCAAACATA
>CAYZYM010000105.1:0-1911 GCA_964482595.1 uncultured bacterium
AAAAAATGCTTTGGGATCTTGGGGTTGAGGAAGAGATGATCGACCACGATGATTTTGGATAAAAACAATCTATTCATTATAAATGGAATTATTCTATTATCTCTATTTTTAATTTACCAATCAAATAATGAGCAAAAAATAATCTCCATAAGTGGAGAAACCATGGGTTCTACTTATTCTGTAAAATATCTATCAGGTGACAATTTAGAGAGAAAAAATAAAAAAATAATTGAAGATATATTAACGGATATCAATCAACAAATGTCCCATTACATTATAGACAGTGAAATTTCTCTATTTAATTCATTTAATGATACTATATGGTTTGATATATCTGAAGAATTTGCATATGTGGTTTCTTCTTCTTACAAATACCACAATATTTCTAATGGTTTATATGATATTACTGTCATGCCTTTAGTGAATTTGTGGGGATTTGGACCAAAAGATTTTTCAAATCCTCCAAATCAAGCAGCCATTGACAGTGTTTTAAGTTTTGTAGGACAAGATTTGATTGAAATAAATAAAGATAAGATTAGGAAAAAAGATCCGAGGGTTCAAATTGATTTAAGTTCTATTGCTAAAGGGTATGCGGTTGATAAAATTATTGAATATTTGAATTATGAAGATATTATGGTTGAGATTGGCGGAGAAGTTAGAGTCAGGTCTAAAAATAAGGTTTGGAAAATTGGTATTAATACTCCTTCAATAGAAAATTTTAATAATGATATCGAACATATAGTTACTCTTGATAATAGTTCGCTAGCAACATCAGGTAATTACAGAAATTTTTATATCAATAAAAATAATTTTTATCACCATGAAATTAGTCCATTGTCAGGTTATCCAATTAAATCTAATTTGGGATCTATATCTGTTCTGACAGCGACATCATGCATGGAAGCGGACGGTCTATCAACGGCATTATATATGATGAGCATGGATGAAATAACTAATTTTTTTACTAATTCTAATTTTGAAGGATTAATGATCGTTTCAAATGAAGATAATTCTTTTGATAAGATTTTTTCAGAAAACTTTCCAAAAAACTAATTAGGTTCTTCGCATTTATCTATATCACCACCGCATATTTCACATCCATCAGGGGAATTTCCACACCCTTTTTGCAACGGTTTGTTCTTAAAAATGAGTCCAATATTCATCATTAAGAAACAAAAAATCAAAATGCCAATAACTAGTAAATACTCCATTATTTTAATTTAAAATATTTCTTCGATTTTCATAAGTTTTTATGTCTCTTTATTATAAATTGTTCGAATGGAATTACTACTTCATCCAGTTGGATATATAAGTCTGTTTATTTTTATTTTGGCTTATGCGTTTGTTGTAACAGAAGAGGTTACTCATTTGAGAAAATCAAAACCTGTTTTATTTGCTGCAGGATTGATATGGGGATTGATAGCATGGTTGGGTTCATAATATGATGATTCTCATCATGTTGAGGAAGCGATTATGCATGCATTCTCTGAATTTTCTCAATTAATGCTTTTTCTGTTAGTTGCAATGACGTTTATTAACTCAATGACTGAGAGAAATGTATTCAATAAATTGAGATCCAGATTGCTTGCGCAAGATTATAGTTATAGAACATTATTTTGGGTGACTGGTGTTATTTCTTTCTTTTTATCACCGATAGCAGATAATCTGACAACTGCGTTAGTAATGTGTGCTGTTGTTATGGCCGTTGGTGGCAAAAATAAAAACTTTGTTAGTATAGGTTGTGTTAATATAGTTGTAGCAGCAAATGCAGGTGGAGCATTTAGTCCATTTGGGGATATTACTACTTTAATGGTTTGGCAAGCTGATAGAGTTGACTTTGCTCAATTTTTCTGGTTGTTTCTTCCTTCGGTAGTTAATTATATCATTCCTGCATTCATTATGAGCTTATTT
>CAYZYM010000106.1:0-7684 GCA_964482595.1 uncultured bacterium
ATAACAAAACTCTCCTCTATAAAGAATCAGATTTTCTCTATCTTCGCTTTCATTTGCTTTCTCAGAAAAAAGTTTCTGGGAAGAATCTTTATTTTTGATATACTCCATTTTCCATGGAGCCCATAAATGTTTATTATGTGACATACTATGCTTCTGACTTTACTTTATCAATTAATTCTCTCAAAACAGGTTTAATATAAACATTATCAATCTTCATTTTGCTAAAACATTTTGCTAAAACATGAACGCGCTGTTCCAAAGGTTTATGCTTATTGATGACAATAACATTATCAGCAAACAATAAACAATCATCCCCATGAAAATCTCCTTTATCATGTATAATTCTTACATTTAATTTATCACTCAAGTCAATAAAATCATTAATTAATTCTTCGTATTTTTTATTTATTCGTTTGTGTCGCATTTGATACCTGTAATTGCACTACTACTTCTAATTTTTTCTCCTAAACCATCGACCATTTTAATGTTAAATTTTTTCATTACAGCAGTTTCGGGAATTTCTGAAAGACTTCTATCTCCTCCATTAGCAAAAATATTTGGCTTAATAGCCTCTAAACTTCTACAAACACTTTTGTCTTCATCAATGCTTAAAAATACTTCATCAACACATTTTAATGCAGAAACAATTTCAGCTCTATCATTTTCATTCATAAATGATTTGCCTTTTTTTAACAAAGCTTGTTTATCATTGTTAACAATCACAATTAATTTATCACCAAGCTGTTTTGCCATCTCTAGGTATTCTAAATGCCCAACATGTAGTGGATCAAAATATCCACTTACTGCTACAACTGTCATATTATTTTCCATCATTCATATTATAATTCCATTTTGGAATCTCTAACTCCCAATTTGCCCTCAATACTAATGAATCAGGATACACAAAAAATCGTTCTGCAAACTCATTGGTAGTAAATGATCCCATGTCCAACATAGAGTTATTGTTTCTATCTTCATAAATCAATAACTGGTATTTGCCTTCTAGTATTCCATCAAGAGTATAATTACCATCTACTTGGATGGTATTAGAATACTCATTTTTTTTATTCTTTAACATTAAAGTAATTGGATGAATAAAATTTCCTGATACTTTTCCTATTAAAGTAGCAGTTTTAATATTTTTCTCTTCATCAATATTGTTCGTTTCTTCAATATTGTCATTTTCTTCTTCTTTTATTTTCTGAAGATAAAAATTAATGTTATCCAACGATTCATTCTTAAAAGAAAGTTTATTCTTTTTGTAGAAAGCGAATGGTCTTTCTTGATAATTAATATTTGATCCATATTGTTCAACCGCTAGAATAGAAAAATCTTTTTGAGGTAAAAAATTAAATTCATAGAAAGTGTCTGATGAAGCATTGATTACATAGTCTGGAGTTTGATTTAACATAGTGTCTTTATCTAAGTGATCAAACCATAACAAGATAAATGCATTACTAAAATCCCCAAAGATATTTCCTCTAATTGTATTAGAATCGAAAATCTCTTCTCTTGAAAATGGAATAATAATATCTTTTTTTAATCGAACGCCATGCTCATCTTTAAGGTTTGTATTAAAGACAATCATATAAGTAATATCTTTTTCTAAATTTGATGGTAACCATAAATCAATTTGATTGCCTTTGTATTCATATTGAAAATCATATTCACCACTTGGAAAAATTGTAATAGCGTTCTTTAAAGATGATTCATCCAAATATTCATTGAATTCTATAGTAATTTTTTGTGTTGGCTTAATATCTGTTAATATTTTTGGTGATGTTTGAGTGAGTTTTGGTGGACTATCATCAATGTCTCCTCCTTGTGGAGCAGAAACAGAAGCGCAGCCAGCAAAAAATACCACTGCAATAAATAAAAAAATACTATTCCTTAATAGATTCAAGGACGTCTTCTCCATGTGTGCTAGTATTAACTTTAGGATATACTTTTTCAATAATTCCTTTTTCATTAACAAGATAAGAAATTCTTATAATGCCTTCATATTCCTTGCCATACATTTTCTTTTTACCCCATGCTTTATATGCTTTAATCATATCAAGTTCCATATTAGACAATAAATCATAAGGAAAATTATTTTTTGTAGAAAAATTTGACTGTGCCTTTACAGAATCTTTACTAACACCAATAACATTGATATTATTTTTTTGAAATTTTTTAAAATTATCACGAATACCACACCCTTCCTTTGTACATCCTCCTGTGCTAGCTTTTGGAAAAAACCAAACAAGAAGTTTTGATCCTTTAAAATCATTAAGGGAAACATTTTCATCATTTTGATTTTTTAATGTGAATGATGGTGCTTTATCTCCAACTGATAACATATATGCTCCTAATCTGTATGTTGTTCTAAATAATCCTTAGACCATTTTACAAAAGTATCATTATTAATTTCAAATCTAATTTGTTTCATCAAATCAGAATAATATGCGATGTTAATTAATGTCGCAATTCGTATTCCTAGTATTTCATTTATTTGAAATAAATATCTTAGATAAGATTTAGAATAGTCTTTTGCAAATTGTATTCTACTATTTTCATCAATTAAAGACGTATCATGCTTGTATTGATTGTTAAGAATATTAATGGTCCCATTGCTAGTAAATATCTGTCCATTGCGTGCATTTCTACTAGGCAATACACAATCAAACATGTCTACTCCCCTCAAAACTGATTTAACAATATCTGTTGGTTTTCCAACGCCCATTAAATAACGCGCATATTCTTCAGGGATAGATTCTCCTAATAATTGCACTGTATCAAACATAGGTTCTTTCTTTTCACCTACAGATAGTCCCCCAATAGCTATTCCACCATTAACAAAAGGCAACATTTGATCAACACATGTTAATCGTTCATTTTTATCCACTCCTCCTTGAATAATAGGAAATAGCGTTTGCTCATGATTATATAAATTGTCATGGACTTTTAAATATTCATATGCTCTTTTAGTCCATTTATGCGTTAAATCTGATGCTCTTTCTAGTTCTTTTTTTGAACAATCACCTGGAGGGCAATAGTCAAAAGCCATGATAATATCAGAACCTAATTTTTGCTGCACTTCCATAGATACTTCTGGTGTAAAAAAGTGCATACTGCCATCAAGATGAGACTTAAAATGGACCCCATCATCAGTAATTTTGTTCATTTTATTTAATGAGAAAACTTGATAGCCACCGCTATCTGTTAAGATACTATTTGACCAGTTTAAAAATTTATGTAGCCCACCATTTTCCTGTATAATGTCTGTTCCAGGCCTTAAATAAAGATGGTATGTGTTGGAAAGCATGATATTCGTATCAATATCATATAATTCATTAGAAGACAATGATTTTACTACACCATGAGTGCCTACTGGCATAAATACAGGAGTATCAATCGTAGAATGATCCGTTTGGAGTGTCCCTGTTCTTGCTAATGAGTTTTTATCTTTTGAATGAACCGTAAATTTCAATTAATTACCAGTCATACCCTATTGATAAAATATATTGAGGCTTAGAATAGTCTCCATTTGGATAACGATCCCATGCAGTATCTAATCTAACCAATGCCCATGGAGTGAATATTTTCATTCCAATGCCAAAAGTAGAAATAATCGGAGAAGCATCTTCGCTATTTAGATTATATTTTTGTCTTACTAAACTGCTATCATCAAATTCTTTGCTGTCATCCCATGCAGCGCCAACATCTAAAAATAGATGCCCAAATATATTACCAAAACGAATACGAGCAGGAAAACTTACATCCACATAATTAATAAATGGGAATCGGAATTCAAGGTTTGCAACTGCTACATTTTCTCCTGTGCGCTCTCTGTATCGTGCTCCTCTAACAGGAAACACATATTCAGTAAAAAATACATCTTCTAAAATAGTTGAATTATCATAATCCAGAATGCGTTGTGCATACAAACCTGAGTCATCTCTACCTTCAGTTTGTGTATCAGAATAAAATGTCATTTGAGATGATCCTCCTAAGAAAAATCTTTCAGGATCTTTTCCAAAACTTCTTCCTAACATCATTCTAGTTGCAATACTATAGTTTCGATTAATTTTGAAATATTTTCTTATATCAAACTTGATTGTTTTAAATGCGAGACTATCATCTCCAATATCTGGACTAAATTGAAAAGTTAAATATTGCTTCAAACCATCATTAGGTCCAGTATATGTATTAGTAGTATTATCATAAACCCAGCTTACTAACGGAACAAAAGACTGAAGGTTCTCTGTATAGTTTGTTTGTACGTCCCCTGTCCAGTAATTAATTTCTTTAATTTCATAACTAATACCACGAAGAGTTGTACCAACATCAATTCTATTGAATTTTGAAAAAGGATATTGAGCAAAAAATCCAATACCATAATCACGCAATAGTCCGATATAATCAGAATCAATACTATATCCTAATGAAAAAAGGTTAGCATATTGAAAAAGTGTACCATAATAATTAGTTCTATTTTTTAAATACCCATAACTCAGTGCGATATCACTATTATCAAGGTCTAAAACTAGATTTGAAGCAAATCTAATTTGATGATCCCCCATAACATCACTCCAAGCAATATTTGCAAGGCCTGTTGTTCCAAATAGATTATCAATAGAAGCGCTGGTGTAAACATAGTCTAATGAAAATTCAGTTTTGTATTGCTGTATATTATAACTACCAGCAGTACGAAGAGAATCAGGGATAGAATCATCTATGTTCGTATTGGCCCCATCAGGATTGTTATACTGTTTATAGCTACGTGCAAAAACATATTTTGAATAATCCTCTGGTTCATCAATATTAGATTTATCCTTTACAAAACGTAAATCTTCAAATTCTTCTACTTGATCTTTTGTAGCATAGAAAACGGTTGTTGGAATCTCTTTGCTTTCAATGGTTGTTGGATTATCTATTAAAAACAAATCCCACCCTCTATCTTTATAGCCAGAAAAAACAATCTTATTGCTTGATCTGTTTACATCAATTTGTTGAATACCAGTGATAACATTAGTAATAGGTTTGGTTTCATTTGTGTTAATATTATGCATAAATATATTATGCACTCCATTATAGTCAGCTGTATAGAAAAGCATATTATCTTTTGTAGACACTGGATAATCTTCATGATAACTGGTATTAGTAATTTGGTTCACAGATTTTGTATTCAGATCATAAGAAAAAATATCATTATTAGAAAAATCTAACCCTGACATATCAACATCTGATTTATAATTTGAACGATCTGAGCTGAAAAATATCTTACTGCCATCTAAACTCCATGATGGATTAAAATCAGAATAAATATCATTCGTAAGATTGGTAACAACATTATCATCTAAATCAATAAGATATAAATCGTTTGAATCATTTTTCTGTCCGATAAAAGCTATTTGATTACCACTTGGATGCCATGAGGTAGTAAATACACCATCCAAACCGATAGGTATCTTTTTATATTTACCATTTTTAACATTTACAATAATAATCGAATCTTCTTTACCGCTTTTTGATGCAAATGCAATTTGTTTTCCGTTTGGAGACCACGACAATCCTGGTTGTAACCATTTTAATTCTTCAAAATCTGGAGAATTATTTCCACGAATTAATCTCTTTTTTTGTTTTCCAGAATTCACATTTAAAAGAACCAAATCCATATAGCCTGATTGATCTGTAAAGTAAGCAATCGTATTACCATCTGGAGAGAATGCAGGACTTACATTGTAAAAATTCTTTGTTTTTGATCGATCAGTAAGTTTTTCAGAAAAATCAGATAATTTTTCTCTTTTATTAATGTCAGCCCAATATTCTTTCTTTAAATAATCATGCCAATCTTCAGTTAATTTTTCAAAATCAACTCCCAATGCAGATTCAAACCCTTTTTCTGCATTTTGTGTTCTTCGCATTTGTTGAAACACTTCACCAACTTTTTCTCTACCATATTTTTTGGTAATATATTGCCAAACGGATTGACCGCCCTTGTATGCTAATATAGAATAATTTAACTGTTCAACTTCCGGAAGGTTTTCTTCAATAGCTAAATCACGCAATACCATATCACTCTTAGTGTCCCAATCAACCGATAAAAATTCTGCAAGACCTTCATTAGCCCATAATGGAACTTGCAGTAACACGCGCCCACTTAATACTCCTTGGACATTCCCTCCATAGATCATATCATTAATAATAGCGTGTACAAGTTCATGGTGTATGACATGTTTGAACTGTGCATATGAACCTTCAAATGGAATAACAATTCTATTTTTATATAATTCAGTAACACCCCCTATTCCTTCCGACATGTAAACATTAACTATATTAGTTTGTTGAAAATCATTGTGAGATGTATAAACAATAATCTTGATTGGTTTTTGACTTCTCCAGCGCAAGTGTTTTCCAATCTGATCTAAAGATTCTTCAGCAACTTTTGAAGTAAATATTGCTAAATCATGATTATCGCCATAGTAATAGACATTAAAATTAGGACTAACGATAAAATTCCAATCAAATTCATTGTATTGAACTTTGTTTTGGCCAAAATACTGGCCAAATAATGCTTGAGTGGATAGTAATAGAATTAAAATAAAACGCATGGAAGATTTTATAAAATATTAGACAGAATAAATATCAAAAAAGTAAAAAAAATAATTAAATATTGGAGAGATTTAATATAAAGATTAAGTTTTTTCATGCAATTGCCAATATACTTTTTTGGAGATAATCATTTTCAACTGTCTTCATCAGAAAAAGAAGACAGGAAAATTGAAAAGTTTTCTCAATTTTTAAATACGATTACAAACAATAGTAATCAAGGAACATTATTCATCATGGGTGACTTATTTGATTACTATTTTGAATACAAAAATAGGACTCCACAATATCATCAAAAGATATTTGCATTACTTGCTGATGTTAAAAATAAAGGATTTGATATTCATTTTGTTGCTGGAAATCATGACTATTGGATTGGAAAACATTTCAAAAGCCATGTAACAGAATCTTATCTTGATGATACTGTTTTTACAGCCAATAATAAGAAATTTTATATCACTCATGGAGACGGAATTCTATCATGGGACAAGTCATATCGTTGTTTGAAATCTATCTTAAGAAGCAGGTTATTTATTATGCTCTTTTCTTTAATCCCAGAAAGCATAGCATTTAAAATTGCAAAGAGAATATCTTATGAAAGAAAAGATTCGCACAAAATAGATCGTGAAAAAGAAGAAAAAATTCATAACGAATTAGAAAATTTTGCAACACAACGAATTAGCGAAGGATGTGATTATATTATCATGGGTCATTATCACCATTCTTATCACAAAAAATTAAATGGCGGTGAATTAATTCTTCTTGGTGAATGTGATGAAAAAAATCACAACTATGTTACCTTTGATGGTAATACATTAGAAATAAAGAATTTCTTTTAAGGATTTGTAATTATTTCAATATCCTTATCTTCTCTTGGAGGGAAAGGGAAATTAATCAAAAGTCCTTTGCTAGGATTTTTCAATGATTTGAGGTATTTACCTAACTGTATATATTCTTTAGATTTTTTAACTTTTTCTTTATCGCCTTCTTTTATCAATGGTGAAACACATTTTAATTCCATTACAATTTGATCATTTTTTTTCTTTGTCGATTGTACTAATAAATCTATTCTACCATCACCTACAATCAT
>CAYZYM010000107.1:0-3010 GCA_964482595.1 uncultured bacterium
ACCATATACGATATAAGAATGCCCTGTAATCCAACCAATATCAGCAGTGCACCAATAAATCTGTTCTTTATCATAATCAAATACAAGCTCATGAGTATGGGAAGTATATACCATATATCCACCCGTTGTATGCAATACCCCTTTTGGAGTGCCAGTAGATCCAGACGTATATAAGATAAACAAAGGATCTTCTGCATCCATCACCTCAGGTTCGCATACTGTATCACATCCGTCTATAAAATCATGCCAATAGATATCTCTCCCTTCTTGCATTACTACATCATTGTGACATCTATCTACAACAATAATCTTTTCCAAAGATGGACATTCATCAGCAATTTTATTTGCATTTTCTTTCATTGGAATATCATGTTTTGTACCACGCACACCATTATCTTGCGTGATTAAAAGCTTACACTCTGAATCATTAATTCTATTCTTTAATGCATCACTAGAGAATGCTCCAAATACAACAGAATGTACTGCGCCAATGCGAGCACACGCTAACATAGCAACAATCGCTTCTGGAATCATCTGCATATAAATACAAACACGGTCTCCTTTTTGAATGTTTGCTTTCTTCAGTGCATTTGCAAATTGCGATACATGCACCAATAGTTCATTGTAAGTCACATTTTTTGCTACATTGACATCGTTTGATTGCCAGATTAGTGCTGTTTTATCACCTAGACCATTTTTAATGTGCCGATCAATACAATTGTAAGAAGCGTTGAGCTTACCATTGGTAAACCATTCAATATGTGCATCATGATAATTTGTTTTATTAACATGAGTCCATTTTTGAAACCAATCAATTCTTTCTGCAACGTTGGCCCAATATGTATCAGCATCTTTGTGAGCAGATTCTTTAATTTTAAGATAATCTTCGAGGGTATTAATACCGATTGAGGATGAGAATCCCCCAGGAACATTGTATTTTTTCACAATGTCATTTTAGTAAATGTTTATATTGCGTGAAAGTAGATTAACGGCTACAATTATTTTTTGCAGCAACCACAACTGCAATTACAATTATTTCTGCAACACCAAATACATGCAACAACTATAATCGCAATTACCCACCAATATTCTGTTAAAAATTCCATTACAGTGATTAGTTATTTTGGCTCCACCACCATGCTATAACAGCTACTAGTAGTAGGGCCCACCACCATTCTTGTAAGAATTCCATTTTTTGTCCTTATAAGTTAGTTAAAACAAAAAAAGGGAGCATTTGCTCCCCCTCTTCATTTGAATTTAATCATTTTTATTCAATCAATCTAATTAATTACTTCCGATGCAAAGACTACCGGCATAAAAACAAGAGTAGCTACTACATTAATAATAGGAATTGATCCAATTATTGAAGCAGTTATAACCGTTTGTTGTCTTTTTGCTTTGATTTCTTTTGTGGCATCACTTTTACGAATTTGTATCAATTTAGTCGTTGGATAAATTAACGCAATCGTGGAATAAGTTGTAAAAAGATCAGATGATACATTTGCAGATATAAATATTCCTCCAACAGTAACTAATGTCTGTGTAGCAAGTGACTCATAAGTGTCTCTTGTAACCATTTTCCTTCTAGATTTTCTTTCTTTTTTATCTGATTCTTTTTTAATGGATTCAAATACTTCTTGCTCAGCCGCTGTGTAATCATCAATAGATGAATCATCAGTAGATTCTTGTGCAAATAGAATTCCACACATGAAGGTTGTTAAAAATATTAATCGTATAGTCATTATAAATGATACTCTATAGCAAATTGAAAACTGCGTCCCGGTTCAGGATATCCAACAGTAGATTCATACTCCTCATCAAATAAGTTATCAATAACAAAGCTTAACTTCAGGTTATTTTCTTTAATACTAATATCTTGATCAACTGCAATATTAAGTATTCCATATGATTCTGCTATAATTTGATCAGCAAAAGATGACTCATATTGTGCAATTCGTTCTCCGGTTAATCTATAATTCATAACTAAGCTTGTATTTTGATTCAAATCAACTGAATAAAAAATATTTGCCATGAAATCAGGTACATATAATAATGATTGATCAATTTCATCATCCTTGCTGTCATACATATTGTAGGAAACACGCAAAATACTATCTTCAAATCTTGTTAAATAACTCAAATTAATTGTTGATCGAGAAGCTGAAGAAATATTGATAGGTGAATATTTAAAATTTTCATCTGGTTGCCATGAAATTAAGTTATTATAGTCTTTTGTTGATGCTCCAATTATAAATTCGCCAAAAGAAGTATTAGAAATAAATTTCATATCCATATAATTACTATCTTCAGGCTCTAAATCTGGATTTCCACTACTATATAGTCCATCTGGCCAAAATAAATCGTTCATAGTAGGAAATTGAAATGCAGACCCAGCATTGATTACCAGATCAAATAAAAATCCGCTATTAGCTAATGGAATATCAACAAATCGAGTTCCAAAATTATAAGTTTCTTTCTTTGTGCTAGATTGTTGATCAAATCTAATTGACGGTGAAAGCTTGAATGATTTTTGATTATTAATATAATTGAAATGCAATAATGCGGAAGTATTATCAATCTCTTGATTAGATAAATCAGTGCTATCCATTCGATCAGATTTTTTCTCAGCGATTAATTGATAGTCCATCGAAGTATTAATACGTTGTTTCCAATCTAAACCAAATTTATTTGAGGTAAGTTCATGAACGCTAAGAATTGGATAGGACTCATTTGGATCATCAAATTCTTCTTCAGTTGTAATTCTGGTTGAAAATAATTTTAGTGAACTTGATTTAAAAAACTTGATAAATGATAACGAATATAAATCATGTTCATTTGTTTTTGTTGCAAGCAATGATGGAAATGAAAGGCTTCCAGGAACTCCTCGCACTATACTTGATGTCATTGAATTAATGTTTACTATTAAATCATCATTAATAATAAACTGGCGCTCCATTGCAATAAATGATTGATCTAAATAGTTGTTTTGTCTCTCTTCTTTTTCTTCAGA
>CAYZYM010000108.1:0-9094 GCA_964482595.1 uncultured bacterium
TAACATTATACAGCTCAAATTGAGTGTAATCGGAATCACCTGTTGATACAGGCACAGATTCAGTATCAATTACATCTTCTTGTTTAACATCTTCAAATACAGATTCAGTATCTAGCGCTTTTAAATCTGTTTGATTTACAAACTGTAATGAAACCAACAACACAATCAATGTTAATAGTGCTGCGATTGCATTTCTGAAATGATAAAAGAAATTCTTTGTATCTGTTTGTTTTGTAAAAGTCTTTTTCTTTTGATATAAATTGCCATCAATAATTTGCATTCCAACTGGATTAATGAAATTGAGCATAGGAACAGATTTTTCAATCATTTCTGACAAGGTTTCTACAATATCCATATCAGAAAAAAATATAAATTTAGTATTAGATTTTTTAAGAGTAGCTTCTGAAACCTTTGATAAAGTGCTAAAACCAATTATTCTGCTAAATATCTTATTTTTTGAAGCATAATTAGCTTTAAAAAATGCAAAACCTTTTCGTGAGTAATTAAATATAAGATAATCTCTCATTGATTTAATTACGCCATACTGAGTTGTTTTAATTTTAGAAAGAAGAATGCTGGACATAGGAACAAGAGATTTAATATCAATTCCGAAATTATTAAAGTTTAATTTAATCTTATCTTTTAAATAATGATTAATCTCGACAACATGGATAGTTTTCTTTGATGATTTTTTATTTTCTGATATATAAAAATAATGATTAAATAAATCCTTCCATTTTGTTTGAAGTTCATCATTTATCTTTTGAGTTAATTCTGAATCGCTTGTACCGCTATTGATGACTAAGGAATGAGACAATAGAGTATCGCTTATAATTATTGAAGCATCTTGATTCTCTAATAACTCTTTTTCATTTAATTCATCTAATGCTTGAGAAATTACATTATTCAATATCTTTGAATCATTTATGCAAGATAACAAAGGATGATGAAATTTAATTTTTGAGTGAAGATTTAGTGTATCCTTTTCAGGATTTTTTTTGAATAAAACTAGAGTATTATTATGTACTATAAAGTATAACAATCAACTAATTATCCCAACTTCTGGTTCCGTCAATGATATATCCGTGACTTCTAGTTTTAAGAGAGAAAAATCCATATCTATTTTCTCTATAAGAGCGAATTGGACTAGAAACTCTTATAGAATTTTGACTAATCTCAATAATATAAGGTTCACCAGTTAATGGACAATTAAACTGAGAAGAATCTGGCAAAGATATAAAATCATAAGGATCTCTCTCTTTTGTAAATCTTCTATCGAAATAAGAAACAGTTTCAATGCGTTCAAATGTGTTTTCAGAGATAACATTCAAAAATAACGGGTCTGATAATGTATCTTTTAAATTTCTTTTTTGAACATATACAGTATCTTCTGCGCCATCTTCAGTTAACATTAATACCGTTACGGTTGTATCTACTACAGTTTCTTTTGCAATTCTTCTAAGACCAAATGTAGTGTCATATTCAACATCAAAACTTTTAGGAACATCTATTAAAAATTCTTCTCCACCTAATTTAACTGACTGCTCTCCAAGAAAAAGAGAGTCTGCTGTTAGAGAATCTCTTACAGCATTAACAAGTCTAAGCGCTCTTAATCCATCTTGTTCATATTCTCCTGTTAGAATATTATAAAAATTTTCTACGCTATAAACATTTTGCATACGGAATCTGCTTTCATTTTTGTAAGCATCTTCTTCTTTCCAGATTGTGCTAGGAACATAAATAACAACTAACATAACAAGAAAAATAAGAAATGTGATTATTTCTAAATAGTCGTTAAAAAATTTTTGTTTTTTCTTGTCCATTTTATGTTATATGAATTTACAATAAATAAGATTCATAACAAGGCATTAATCGTCAAATTTTTCGAATTTGACATCTCTGTCTTTATTAATATTTTGATATTCTTTTAAAACTGTTTTTTCATTGGAAGCTAATTTCTTAGGAACATCAATTTGAATCTTTATTAATTGATCTCCTCTTCCAGATCTTCTTAATCGTGGAAATCCTTTGTTTCTGATTCGTAAAATTTGACCTGCCTCAATACCAGATGGAATTTTCAAATTTGCTTTTCCATCAACGGTAGGCACATTGATTTTGTCTCCAAAAACAGCTTGAGTAAAATTGATTCTTACTTGTAGTAATATATCATCTCTATATCGTGAAAAATATTCATGTTCTTCTTCTTCAAAAAAAACATAAAGATCGCCAGATGTTCTGTTAATATCTTCATGTCCTTGCGAATCAAGTGTCATATAATTTCCATTTTCAACGCCAACTGGGATATTAATTTTAATTGTCTCTTCAACTGTAATCATACCATTTCTATCAGCTTTAGAAGGGATATTGTCCAATGTCTTACCGTATCCTTTACATTGAGGGCAAATAGACGTAGAACGCATTTGACCAAGTATAGAGTTGGTTACTTTGGTCATTTGTCCAGCACCACCGCACATAGAACAACTAGAAAAAGTTGCACCATCTGCTAATTTCAATCTTTTTATCTTAATTTTTTTAGACCCGCCGTTTACTATTTCATTGTAAGTAACATTAATTTTTATTTTAATGTCCCCACCAGTTCTAGCTCTTGAAGATGATCTTCCACCTGAAAAAAAAGATTCAAAAGGGTTGCTTCCACCAAAGATATCTCCAAATTGACTAAAAATATCTTCCATGTTCATTGATTGGAATCCGCCTTGGCCTCCTCCTCCCATGCCGCTAAATGCAGAATGTCCAAACTGATCATACTGTTGACGTTTTGTTGGGTCACTTAGGACTGAATATGCCTCAGCAGCTTCTTTAAACTTCTTTTCAGCTTCTTTATCGTCTGGGTTACGGTCTGGATGGTATTTCATCGCAATTTTGCGATATGCGCGCTTAATCTCTTTTTCGGTAGCATCTTTTGAGATCCCTAATATTTCATAATAGTCTCTCATTTTTTATTAACAACCACCTTAGCATGTTTAATAATCAAATCTTTATATTGGAAACCCGATTCATATACTTCCACAATCTCATTATCTTTCTTTTTACTATCATTTGTTGTTGTTAATGCTTCATGTAGTTCAGGATCAAAAATTTCTCCTTTTTCTCCAAATTGTGTTATTTCTTTTTCATCCATTTTTTTTAAAAAATCCTTCTGGATGAGCTTAAGAGCGTCTTTAATATTTTCCTCTTTATAAGACTCAATTCCTCTATTAATAGTATCAAGTATAGATAGAAAATCAAGAACAAAGCTTTTGCCTTCATACTTTAAAATACTAGCTATTTCAGATTGTTTTCTTTTTCTGAAATTGTCAAACTCTGCTTTTAATCGTAATTCTTTATCTTTTAATTCATTAATAAGAATTTCTAAATCTTTCTTAGTAACAGATTTCTTTTTTTGCGATTTTTTCTTAACCGCTTCTTGACTAGATCCGTTTTTTATTTTTTTACTCATAACAATATTCTTTTCATTGATTTACTTGATGCATAACTGCTCACAATTAAAGAAAAGACAATCATCCATACCCACAAATAATCATCAATTTTTATATTAAAACCAAGATAGGAATTTATTATAACAAATCCATATTTCACTAGTAAAAATGCAAACAAAGAACCTACTAAGGATTGTAAAAATGTTTCAATTAAGAAAGGGGTTTTTATAAATAAGTTTGATGCACCGTTATAGCGAAGAATTTCAATAAAATCTTTACGATTTGACATTGAAAGACTTGTCGTGTTTCCTATAATTTGAATAGAGAAAAATATGAGCAATAAAACTAACACAAGAAAAATGAAAATAGAGAGATTAATCCTGCTTTCAATGCTATCGATATAATTACCTTGGTAAACTATTTCATCAACAAACAAGTTTGGCTTGTATTTCTCTATAAGGATATTCACTTTTTCAGAATCAAAATCTTTATCATGTAGATTAACCTTTAACGATACCGGAAGAGGGTTGTATCCTAATATTTCAATAATATCTTCTCCAAATTCATCATAAAATATTTTTGCTGACTCCTCTTTTCCAATCAAGTCGACAGAAGATATCAAAGAATCTTCTAAAAATTCATTTTTTAAGCTAACAGCTTGATCTAAGCTTATATCAGAATTTAAAAATACTTCAAAAGTATATTTTGATCTAAAAAAGTTTACAATATTGTCTGTATTGTAGCCGAAGACAAAAAAAGTACCTAGTATTGTAAAGTTGATGAAGATTGTGATAATGCATATAAAATTGGCTAGCTTATTTCTAGTAAAATTTTTAACTCCTTCAACAAATAAAAATGCTATCTTGTCTATCATCCGCTTACCACTTTGCCTTCATTTAACTCTATCACTCTATACGCTTTATCAGATATTAATTTATAGTTATGAGTAGCCATTACTACACATGTTCCTTCTTTGTTTATCTGTTCAAGAATCTTCAATATTCTATGTCCAGTGGTAGGATCTAAATTACCAGTTGGTTCATCTGCTAATATAACATCAGGGTTTTTAACAATAGCTCTTGCAATACATACTCTTTGTTGTTCGCCTCCAGATAGTTCATTAGGAAATTTCTTAGAATAATGTGACAATTCTGTCAGATCTAATGCTTCATTAACGCGCTGCTTAATCTTTTTTCTTCCTACTCCATTAATATGCAACGGTAGTGCAATATTTTCGTAGACTGTCCTTTGTTTTAATAATTTATAATCTTGAAAAACAACTCCAATTTTTTTTCTTACTTTATGTATAGAAGATTTTTTAATGGTTGCTGATGAATATTTTAATATTTCTACTTTTCCTTTATGGGGAAATAAATCAAAATAAAGCAATTTTAGAAGTGTAGTTTTACCAGACCCAGTAGGGCCAACAAGAAAACAAAATTCATCCTTACTAATCTTTAAATCAATATTATATACTCCAGATTGATGGGAGTAATTGTATGTTATATCTTTAAAATCAATCATGGAAATTGAAGATAAACAAAGATTATGTACAATAAAACCAAGAATGCTCCAGAAAATTTATTTAAACCATTGAAAAATATTCCAAAGACCCATAATAAGAATAATAAAAACAATCCAAAGAAAAGTTCAAATGTTACATTTTGAACATCAATAGGCCCTACTAATCCAACAGTTCCTAGAACAAATAAAATATTAAATATATTAGATCCAATGATATTTCCAAGAGATATACCTACTGCTTTTTTAGATAAAGCTATCAAAGTAACAAATATTTCAGGCAATGATGTTCCAACTGCAACAACGGTCATCCCTACTGCCTTTTGAGATACGCCTAACTGTATAGCCAATGGAGCTGCACCATTATTAACAAATAATTCTGATCCGGCATAGAGAACAACTGCCCCAGCAATCAATCTAGAAATTGAATTAATTAAGGATAAATTATCATCTTCATCTAATTCAATTTTGGTAGTAGCATCTGGTCTTAAAAAACTTCTAATAACATAAATGACAAATAGAAATAGTAGCCCTTGTGATTCTATAAGAACAATTTTATCGTCTAATAATATATAATAAAGATATGCAACCGCTATAAGATTATAAATAAAAACAGAAGTTAAATCTCTTGAATGAAATGATATTCTATATAATAATGCAGGTAAGCCTAATGCTAATCCAATATTTGCTACATTAGAACCTAAAACATTTCCAATGATGAAATCATTATACCCTTCCCATGCAGATATTAGACCAATCACAAGCTCAGGAAAAGAAGTGCCAATAGATACTATTGTTAACCCTATCACCAAATCAGATATTTGAAGTCTTTTTGCAAGATTTTTTGCACCATCGATTAACCATTCTGACCCAAAATAAAGACCGACAGAGCCAACTAGAAGAAAAAATATACTAGACAGCATTAGTATAAATCCTTTTCATCAATATATTCCCATACTTCTTTAGTAACCATGTATCTGATTGTTTTACCCTCTCTCCATCTTCTTCTTATATTTGTAGAAGACACTTCAAATCTTGGTATATTTGCAAAACGCACACTATCCAAAACCCATTGAGGGATATCACTTGGAGTAAAACCTGGCCTAATTGCAACAATAATGTTACATAGACTGAGAATTTTTTCAGGGTCTTTCCAGGTATGAAAACTTTTCAAAGTATCGCTCCCCATAAGAAAAAATAAATCTTTTTTATCTAACTTCAGTTCATTAACAAATTCTTTTATGGTATCAACAGTATAGCTTATTCCTTCTCTATTTATTTCTAAATCAGAAATCTCAAAGTTAGGATTGTTTATTAGTGCTATTTCCAACATTTTTGATCTTTCCTCCGGTGGAGAGCTATCTCCATTCTTTTTTGCTGGTGAAATATTAGCAGGAACAAATATTAATCTCTCAAAATTTTCAGATTCAAAAACAGTTTGTGCAATTAAAAGGTGACCAATATGAGGAGGGTCAAAAGTTCCGCCAAAAATACAAGTTTTCATTATCTATCTTTCTATAAAATTTATGATGGATCGTTCAAAATCTTAGATGCTAATTCTTTGAAGTTTTTATCAATAGATGATTCATTTTCTTCTGTAAGATCATCTAAAAAAAGTGTGGCTTCATCTTTTTTATCCATCAAAACAAGACAACGGATAATTTCTAAATTTGCATCATTATAATACTCTGTATCATAATAATCTGTTGTAACAATTTTATATGATACCACTGCAGAATCATATGCTTTCAATTTCATATATAGTTCACCAGTCTCCATATTTTTTCTAGCCAATGTTAATCTTATTTTTTTAATTAACTTGTCTGCATCAAGTGAATATTCAGATTTTGGATAATCATCTAGAAATTGCTGTATTTCTTGAATAGCTTTTTTGCTTGAATCTTGATCATGATAATAATTAGGAGATAATTTCATAAGAGATTCACAAATTCTCCAACGAGCTTTTTCGATATAAGGACTAAAACCCATTCTAGATACAAGTTTCTCATATTCAAGTAAGGCTAAATCATAGTCTTGTTCTAAATAATAAGACTCTGCAAGAAAGAATAGCGCATCATCACCAAGATCTGTATGAGATGCTCTTTGTACAATGATATTAAATTGCTGAGCAGCACGACCATATTTTTCTTCTTCAAAAAACGCTAAACCATCATCAAATCTTTGCTTATAAGGAATATCATCATCGAAGGGATTTGAGGAACATCCAACTAAATAAAAAAGAATTAGTATAAGAAATATTCTCACGCTAGAAATTATAGATGAAGAAGAATAATTAGAAAGAGCCACTGAAAGAAAATCTCACCATATCTGAATGTGGATCGAGATTTCCGCCCATAACATAGCTAACATCAAATCCAATAGGATCCAAGCGAGCGCCTAAGCCTAAGGTGGTGTAACTTAGTTCTCCAGATGGATCATTCATAAATCCACCTCTAAAAGCAAAGTTATCTACAATGAAATACTCGAAACCAAGATTCGTTACCATTGCTTGGTCATTTACCTCATAATTCAAATCAAATGCTAGGTTCCCTTTTCCTTCAAGCATTGCTAACCCAATTCCAAATCCTAAGCGTGTAGGAAGCGGATCTGAATCGCCATCATTGAAGCTTACACCTGGACCAACATTAGTTAATACAGCTCCCATAGTAAGATTCGGGTTATCCATAGCATTACGTTTAAAATACCCTATATCAACAGCAAAACTACCAGTTGCTGCATCAACGCTACTTAAGTCTGCGAGTTCTTGATAAAAATACTTACCATTAACTCCCCATGATGAATTTTCATCAATTGTTTTTGAGTATGATAAATTTAATGCATACATATAGCTAGAAAACGTACCAAGCTCAACACCATTGTCATCAGTGCTAATCTGATCGCCAAGATTTAAATAAGTAAAATGACCTCCAATTGCAGCATCGCCTCTAAAAGGTGTTCCAAAAGCAATGAAATCATATGACATATCATCAACTAAATTTGGCAAATAACTAGTATGCATAAATGAAGCTTCCATTCCTTGAAGATTAGAAAGCCCAGCTGGATTGTAATATGTAGAATAAACATCATTTGCAATTCCTATTTGAGCTTCTCCCATAGCATTTGCTCTTGCGCCTGGATTAATTGCTAGAAATAAAGAGCCCGCTTTTCCTTGAGCCATTGCTACTTGAGAAAATAATAGTAAAGCAAATATCAATTTTTTATAACTCATGATGCATTAAGTATAAACAAAATTTAATAAAAGAACAAAGGAATATATGTTATAAACAAAACACCAATTAACCTTATAAAAAAGTATGGCATAGTTGCCCTATATACTGTTGGCATATCTTTTTCAAAACGGTAAGATGATAAAAATAAATTCATTCCTACTGGTGGCGTAATATATCCCAATTCCAGGTTTGCAATAAAGATAATAGCTAAATGTACTGGGTCAATACCAAAGTATGCTGCCAATGGAGCAATTAAAGGCACTATTACAATAATAGCAGAGAAAACATCCATAATACAGCCAGCAATTAATAAAATAATGTTCAGTGCTAATAAGAATACAATCTTTGATTCAATTGATTGCTGTGCAAAATGAAGAATCTTTAATGGTATTTGAGCGTCTACAAGATAGCCGGTAAAACCCATCGCAAAACCAAGAATAATCAAGACTCCTCCAACAAGTGTTGCACAATCAATAACAATTTTAGGAATATCTTTTATATCAATATCTTTATAGATATATAGCTCAATTAACAACACATATACAACCAAATGCGCTGCACATTCTACAAGCGTTGCAAAACCGCTAAAAAGACCAACAATGATTAGTATAGGAATGATAATTTCCCATTTTGCAATAGATAAAGCTTTTACAGATTCTTTTAAGTTAAATTTATTTCTTTTCTGTTTAATTGGTTTATGATAAATACCGTACACCTCAACTACTGATAACAAAAATAATGCTGGAAAGAATCCTTGTTTAAATAAGTCGATAGGATTAATGCCAGCTGTTACCGAATAAATAATTGCAGGCAAACTTGGAGGAAAAAGAAGACCTAAAGAACCAGCTGTTGTAATCAATCCTAAAGAAAATACTTCTGAATACCCTTCTTCGACTAAAATAGGAT
>CAYZYM010000109.1:0-3003 GCA_964482595.1 uncultured bacterium
GGAGAAAAGATTTTGATGCGTTCATCAATTTCTTCTTTTTGTCCCATGGATGCCCACACATCTGTATAGATTACATCTGCATTTTGAACTGCATCAAGCGAATGCGATACAGAAACATTAGATATACCAACATCATTTGCAAATTTCATTGTATCTGAATCAGGAGCATATCCTTCAGGACACACACAAACAAACTCAAAAGGAAGAACAGTAGCTAGTCGCATCCAAGAATTAACAATATTATTTCCATCGCCTACATATACAATCTTCAAATTATCAAATGTATCTTGCTTTTGTTCCCATACTGTAAACATATCGGTCAAAATCTGACATGGATGATTATAGTCGGTTAATCCATTAATAACGGGAATGGTAGCGTGTGCTTCAAAGTCCAAGATATCCTGATGGCTAAATACACGTGCCATGATTAAATCATTATATCGACTAAATAATTGTGCTAAATCTGATGCGCTTTCTCTTTTACCAAGTCCAATATCTTGGGGAGCCAAATAAATTGCATGTCCTCCCATCCAAGAAAAGCCAGTTTCAAATGATACTCTTGTTCTTGCAGATGGTTTGGCAAATATCATTGCCATTGAATGGTTTGCAAATGGTTTAAACTCCTCTTTATTGCGATACTTTGATTTCAAATCAGCAGCCAACGCAAAGAGGTTTAAAATTTCTTCTTTTGAAAAATCATCTACCTTAATACAATGTTTAACGCTCACTTTTTTTTCTCCTTTTTACATTTAGAATATTCATTGATTCTCGATATTTCGCCACTGTTCTTCTTGCAATAGAAATATTTTGATCTTTTAACAGATTTGATATCTCTAAGTCAGATAACGGACTGGTTTTATCTTCTGCATCAATCAATTCTCTAATAATGTCTTTTAATTCTTCTTTGCCAATTACTTCTCCAGAGTCTTTTATCACTTTGCTACTAAAGAAACTTTTTAAACTTATGACACCAATTGGAGTATCAACATATTTATCTTTAACAGCTCTACTGATTGTTGAAATATCCATTTCTAATTTTTTAGCAATATCTTCTAAGCGAAGCGGGTTAGGATATTCTTGAATGCCAGATAAGTAATCATTTTGTAAAACAATAATTTCATTCATTACATCTTTAAGCGTTGTCGATCTAAATAAAATCGCATCCAATAAATTTTGAGCGTTGTCGATATGTGTATTCATAAATTTTTTCTCTTTATTCGAAAATTTTTGCATCATTGCTTCATCTAAATAATCATTAGCAATCTTGAATTTGCTCAAATTTTTATCATTAACTAGAATAATCCATTTCTCATCTTTTAACCTAATAATCAAGTCAGGTATAACATAATCTGATTCATTGTGGCTAATAATTGGAGAGAAATTTTTAGAAGATATCATATCTAGCGCTTCATCAAATTCAGAATCAGAACAATTTAATTGTGATTTAATTGTTGAGAAGTTTTGTTGTAAAAAATCTTCAAAATGTTCCATTATAATTTTTGTAGCAAGAGAATCATCTTTATTTATTTGAAGTAAAAGATATTCTTGTACGTCTTTACATCCCACTCCAATAGGATTAAGAGTTTTTACCACATTAATCATATTTTCTACTTCACTTAGATCAGCATTGCAATTATCAGCGATTAGTTCAGGTTCAATATCAAGAAATCCACTTTCATCAACATTAAAGATAATTTGCTTAGCAATTTCTTTATCTCTATTGCTCATTTCTGATTCTTCTACCTGCTGAATTAAAGAACCCACAATGTCTATATCTTCTGCAATGTTTGCTAGAAACAAATCATAATTTTCTTGATTATCTAACTGAGATGTTCCTTGAGATTTTTCTCTAAAATCTTCTAAGTCTTTTTCAACCAAAACTGGATTTTTTTCAATTTCGTCTTGTAATTCTTCTTCAATATCAGCAACTGACATTTCTAAGAAACGTGATTGAAGAATTTGTTTTGGAATAGCTGTCTGTTTTTGTCTAAGCTTTGTAGAAATCTTATTCATTAATCAAGCCTGAATTTATTACCAAGATATAATTTGCGGACTTCTTCATCGTTGGCCAATGTTTCCGCGTCTCCAGATTTCAAAATTTTACCATTATACAATAAATAAGATCTATCTGTGATCGAAAGTGTTTCTCTAACATTGTGATCTGTTATTAGAACTCCAATATTTTTTTCTTTTAAAGAAGTAACAATCTGTTGAATATCTTCTACAGCAATTGGATCAACGCCAGCAAATGGTTCATCCAGCAAAATAAAATCTGGTTTTAATGACAATGTGCGACATATCTCTACCCTTCTTCTTTCTCCGCCAGAAAGACTTCCTCCCAAATTATTTCTTAGATGATCAATATTAAATTGTAAAAGTAATTTATCAATTAATTCGGTTTGTTCATCTCTAGATGGAAGAATATTTTCTAATACAATTCTCAAATTATCTTCTACGCTTAGTTTTGCAAAAATAGAAGGTTCTTGCGCTAAATATCCTATGCCCATTCTTGCTCTTTGATACATTGGAGCTGTAGTAATATCATCATTATCAAAAAATATTTTACCAGAGGATGGTCTAATCATTCCAGTAATCATATAAAATGTAGTAGTTTTTCCAGCACCATTTGGTCCTAACAATCCGACAATCTCTCCTTTGGAAAGATTTAAATTGACTTCATTGACAACTGTTCTTTCAGAAAAACTTTTCTTTAAATTTTCAGTTTTTAATACTTTAGTCATTATTAATTATCCCTCTAGGCTTTGTAATCTTCCATTCAGTTAAATCAATGTTTGATTCAAATCCTTTTCCATAAAAAGTATCACGTTCTCCTGAAATAAATGTTAATTCTGCATCTGTAAATATTCTATCTACTTTGTTATCCCATAATAAAGAATCAGTTAACAATTCTTCACCATTATCAGCTTTAACTATGACATTTCCAAATGCATTGATTTGATTTTCTTTCTCACTTACAAGCGCATAATCTGATTTCACAGTAGA
>CAYZYM010000110.1:0-14424 GCA_964482595.1 uncultured bacterium
AAATATAGGGATGTGGTTTGAGCGTTTTGTTATTGTAGTAATAACACTACATAGAGATTTTCTTCCTGGTGCATGGGCAATGTATCACCCAACAATGTGGGATGTTGCAATCTATCTTGGCACTTTTGGAATATTTTTTACCGGATTTCTTTTATTCTTAAGATTTTTACCAATGGCATCAATAGCAGAAGTAAAGTTAGTGCTACCTGAATCTGATCCACATCACGGAGGAGATCACTAATGAAGACATATGGTATAATTGCAAGATTTGATACAACATCTGATTTATTACATGCTGCTGAAAAAATTAGAGATGCTGAATTTAAAGATTTTGATTGTCACTCTCCATTTCCTATACATGGGCTAGATGATGCAATGGGCCTTAAACGAACTACTTTAGGATATCTAATTGGTGCAATGGGGATGACGGGTGCTTTATTTGGATTTGGACTTCAAACATGGATTCATTTAATTGAATATCCAATGAACATTAGTGGAAAACCATTTTTTGCATATCCAGCTTATGCAATTATCACATTTGAGTTAATGGTTTTATTTAGTGCATTTGGTGCTGTTTTTGGAATGATGTATTATAACAGAATTCCTCGCTTACATCACCCTGTATTTTATTCGGAGAAATTCTCTGCTGTTACTAGCGATGCATTTTATGTTAGCATTGAAAGCTCAGATCCAAAATATGATGATGTAAAAACAAAAGATTTTCTTGAAAAAATTGGTGGGAAAGATATTGAGTTGTTACAAGATGAAAATGAATAATAACATATTAATTTTTTTCTGTTTGTTATTTTTAACAGGATGTTTTCGTGGATCCAAATTTGAAGATACACCTATACATTTAAATCCTAATATGGATAACCAACAAAAATATAGATCACTTGAAGAAAGTTATTTCTTTGAAGATGGATCTACTATGAGAACACCTATTGAAGGAACTGTTGCTGTTGGTCATTACAGTGAAGATACATCTTTTCTTACTGGTAAAAATGATGATGGATCTTATTTAGTAAATAATCCTCTTGAATTAAGTATGGAAGCTCTTAATAGAGGAGAAGATAGATACAATATATATTGTGCTCCTTGTCATTCAAAAGTTGGTGATGGTAAGGGTATCATTACTCAATATGATTATCCGGTGATTCCTGGAAATATGCATGATGAACGTATTCGTAATTTGCCTGATGGAGATATTTTTAATACTATTACAAATGGATTACGCAGTATGCCAGCATATGGTTATCAATTAAAACCTGAAGATGTATGGTCTGTTGTTTATTATGTAAGGGCATTACAAAGAAGCCAGAACGCTTCGCTTGATGATTTACCAAATTCTGAGAAAGAAAGGATATTAGAGCAGTAATGAATTTAGATTCCAGATTATATACGTATCATTCTAAGAAATCAAATAATTATGTTTTGATAGCTGTTGGGTTGATTTTTTTACTAATCGCTTTCTTTACTGGTTCTTCATCAAAAGAATTTTATTTTTCCTATCTTACTTCATATTTTTTCTGGTTATCTATATTGCTTGGAGGAATATTTTTTACTTTGGTTCATCATGGTTTCTCTGCAACATGGAGCACTGTGATTAGAAGAGTAATGGAAAACATAATACTTCTTATTCCAATTTTTACGCCGCTATTTTTACCAATTATATATGGAATGGATAAGCTTTTTAAGTGGCTTCCAAACCATTATTATTGGGATAGTCATAATTTTGAAGCTGATCATTTAATTCAACAGAAGTTGGCATTTCTAAATGAAGAATCTTTTTTAATTAGAGCAGCGCTCTATTTCTTGCTTTGGAATATTATTGTAATCTCTCTACATAAAATGTCAATCAATCATGACAAGACTTCAGACCATTCTTTACTTAAGAAGATGAATTTATTCAGTATGAGTCCACTTGGAGTTTTATTTTTTATCAGTATTACATTTGCAGGTTTTGATTGGTTAATGAGTTTAGATCCTCACTGGTATTCAACGATGTTCGGTGTTTATATTTTTGCAGGATCTTTTTTAGTATTTCTTGCTTTACTTACTTTTATTTTAATCAGGTTACAAGATCAAGGTTATTTAACTGGCATTGTTTCAGCAGAACATTATCATGATTTAGGTAAATACTTATTTGCATTTACTGTCTTTTACTGCTATATCGCTGGTGCACAGTTTTATTTTATTTGGTATAGTAATATTCCAGAAGAAACAATTTGGTATTTACATAGATGGGTTGGAACATGGAAAATTGCAAGCGTATTACTCATTTTTTGTAAATTTGTGGTTCCATTTTTCACATTAGTTTTCCGTGCATCAAAACGTAATACAAAATTACTAAAAATTATGACTTTATGGATTATTGTGGTTCATTACCTCGATATTCATTGGATTGTTATGCCAACACTTCATCATCATAATGTGCATTTAGGTTTATATGATTTATTAACGATGGTAGGATTTGGTTTGATATTTGTAGGTTCTTTAAAAATTATTATGTCTAAAAATCCATTGATTCCAATCAATGATCCAGAATTAAAAAATGCAATTAATCATAGGAATAACTAAAAATGAGCAAGAAACCATACGAAACACAAGATATCCCAGTAAAAGCAGTTGCTATTGGCGGACTAATCTTTGTAATTATCGTTGCAATAACTTTGTATCTAATGTATGAATATACAGAACGTGCAATCGATGATGCTCAAAATGATTTCAGATTAAGTAAAAGATCAGAAAAACTAATGAAACTACAAGAATCTGAAAATGAATCTTTAAACTCCTATAAGATTATTGATAAAGAAAAACAAATCTATCAGATACCAATTGATCGATCAAAAGAGTTACTACTTAATGAAAAAAGTCAATAAAGCTCTATTATTTTTATTATTTCTTAATTATTTATACCCTCAAACGCTAAAGAAGGAATTGCCTTCCCATGAACCTATTGATATTGTAGAAAAATTAGGTGACTCCATTGCTTTGGATTCAGAATTTTTAAATGAAAATGGAGAAAAAGTGATTTTAGGAGATTTCTTCTCCAAAGATATCCCTACTGTGATTACTTTAAATTATTTTGAATGCCCTATGCTTTGCAGTCTTGTTTTAAATGGATTAGGAGATGCGCTAAAAAATTTAAATTTAAGTGCAGGAGATGAATATCAAGTAATTACCATTGATATTAATCCGCATGAGAGTTATCAATTAGCAAATCAGAAGAAAAATAATTATATGAAGGAATACAATATTGAAAATTTGGATGAAAATTGGACTTTTTTAACTGGAACATATGATAATATTAAAAAGATTACTGATAGTATTGGATTTTTATATTACTATGATCGAATAAAAGACGAATATATGCACCCAGCAGCACTTATTGTTATTAGTCCTGACGCCACTATTTCTCGCTATCTTTATGGGATTAAATTTCCTGAAAAAGATTTGCGATTGGCGCTCTTAGAAGCTGCAGAAGGTAAGATTGGTTCTACAATTGATAGAATTATTCTTTCTTGTTATCGTTATGACCCGTATGAAAATACATACACTCTTTTTGCTACCAATATTATGAGAATTGGTGGTATATTTACTCTCATTTTTATCGGTCTTATGCTTTACAATTATTGGAGAAAAGACCACGACTTAATTGGGGATTAATGTGGATAGATTAACAGAATATTTATTTCCAAAACAGGTGTCATCTTTTGCACATGACATTGATAATCTATTCTATTTTATATTTTATGCTTCCCTTGTTTTATTTTTAATCGTTGTTGTTGGAATGGTATATCTAGCCATAAAATATCGTTTCAAAAAAGGGGATGAAGTACGGCTTACAAGCAGTTTAGATCATAATACCTTTTTAGAGGTATTATTTTTTGTTATTCCACTTATTTTGGTAACCATTACATTTGTTTGGGGCATCAAGTCTTATTTAAATATGATCATAGTTCCTGATGATGCAATTGAAATTAAAGTTACTGGACAAAGTTGGTTTTGGACCTTTGATTATCCAGAAGGAGGATCAACTTTGAATGAACTTGTTGTGCCTGTTGAGACCCCAATAAAAATTGTTCTATCATCAAGGGATGTATTGCATAGTTTTTATATACCTGTTATGCGTGCAAAGATGGATGTTTTACCAAATCGATATAATGTTATGTGGTTTGATGCAAATCAAGCAGGAGAGTATGAAATCTTTTGCACAGAGTACTGTGGCACTGGACATTCTAATATGAATGCAAAAGTTATAGTTCTTCCTCAGAAGATGTATGAAATTTGGCTAGCAGAAGCTGGTTCAGCAGATGATGATTTGCCATTAGAAGAGCTTGGAGAAAAGCTTTATAGCAAGAAAGCATGCAACACATGCCATACTCTTGATGGGACAGCACTTGTTGGTCCTTCTTATCTTCAAACTAGTCAAATGTGGGGACAAGAAAGAGTGTTTGATGATGGAAGTTCTGCTATCATAGATGAAAATTATGTTCGTAGTTCTATCTTAGAACCACAAACACAAATTGTAGCAGGATATCAAGGTGTAATGCCTACATATCAAGGACTATTAAATGATCGTGAATTAGATGCATTAATTGCATTTTTAAAAACATTAAAGGAGGATTCCCAGATTTAATATAAATTAAGGGATTATTTATGAGCGGAACTAATCAGAATTATCTTACTCACCCAAAAGGGATTATGTCTTGGTTGTTGACCCTTGACCATAAGCGTATTGGTTTAATGTATCTTTTTGGTGGATTATTTTTCTTCTTTATCGGTGGACTTTTGGCTTTAGGAATGAGAGCTGAATTAGCAGCTCCAGGAAATGACTTTGTTTCTAACGACACATATAATAGCATGTATACGCTTCATGGTGCTATTATGATTTTCTTGTTTATTATTCCGGCAATTCCTGGTGCCTTAGGAAATATTTTACTCCCATTAATGCTAGGAGCAAAAGATGTTGCATTTCCAAGATTAAACCTCTTTAGCTTTTATCTTTATAGTTTAGGCGCTGTTTTCTTTATATATGTTTTATTATCTGGTGGAGTTGATACTGGATGGACTTTTTATACTCCTTACTCTACAACTAGCAATACAAATGTTATGAGTACAACAATGGGAATATTTATTATAGGATTCTCATCAATTTTAACTGGACTAAACTTTATTGCTACAGTTCACAAAATGAGAACCCCAGGTTTAACTTGGTATAAATTACCTTTATTTGTTTGGGCGCTTTATGGAACATCTTTAGTCCAAATTACTGCTACTCCTGTTATTGCAATAACAATGGTTTTATTAATGCTTGAACGACTATTAGGTATAGGTATTTTTGATCCAGCTATGGGCGGAGATCCAGTTCTATTTCAACATTTCTTTTGGTTTTATTCTCATCCAGCAGTTTATATTATGATTCTTCCTGCATTTGGTATTATTAGTGAGATTATACCAGTTCATTCTAGAAAGAAAGTTTGGGGTTATAAATTTATTGCATATTCTACTCTTTCAATTGCATTTATCGGTTTTCTAGTTTGGGGACATCATATGTTCACTTCTGGACAATCTGTGCTTTCTCAGATTGTATTTTCATTTATCACTTACTTTGTTGGAATTCCAACTGGCGTTAAAATCTTTAGCTGGATGCTAACAATGTATAAAGGGCAAGTATCATTTACCCCGCCTATGCTTTATGCACTATCATTTCTATTTCTATTTACTATTGGTGGATTAACAGGAATATTTCTTGGAGCTGTTGCATTAGATATACATTTACATGATACATACTTTGTAGTTGCACACTTTCACTATGTAATGCAAGGAGGGACTATTGTTGCCTTCCTTGGAGGCCTTCATCATTGGTGGCCTAAATCTTTTGGAACAATGTATAATCAAACCATTGCAAATATTGCTGCTATTGGTGTTTTTATTGGTTTTAATGGCACTTTCTTTCCACAATTTTTACTTGGTTTAAGAGGTATGCCTAGACGATATGCTACTTATGATCCACAATTTGTCGAAATCCATAGCTATTCCACTTTTTGGTCTGGCATTCTAGGAATTTCTATATTTCTTGGAGTTATGAATCTACTTTGGTCTTTAAGAAAAAGTAACAAATTAGATCCAGGAACAAATCCTTGGGGTGCATTAACAATGGAATGGACTCACACTTCTTCTCCTCCACATCCACATAATTTTGAAGAAGAACCAGTCTTAACACATGGCCCATATGATTATGATAAAGTTATTGTTAAGCCAACATTTAAAAAATGAGCCACGATAAATCATCTCCAGATTTTCTGTATCATCATTTTTATGATGTGAATCAACAGTATGAGACTTCTAAGTTAGGAATGTGGGCATTTATATTGACAGAAGTATTGACTTTTGGTGGTTTATTTGTTGCATATACTATTTACCGTGCATGGAATCCAGAAATGTTTTTTAATGCAAATCTTTTATTAGATGTAAATAAAGGATTAATTAATACTATTGTTCTAATTGCCAGCTCTTTAACCATGGCACTTGCTATTTGGGCTATTCAACTAAACAAGAAGAAACTTTCATTATTAATGCTATTTCTTACTTTTCTTTGTGCGTTAGGTTTTCTTGGAATTAAATATGTAGAATATGAGCATAAATTTCATTTGGGACAACTTCCTGGTGAATACTATTCTTATATGGGGCCAGAAGTTGTGCAAGAGATTCATGATCAAGAAAAGATTAATCATTATATCGAAACCAATAATATATTTTTTGATAAAGAAACAAATCGTTTATATACAATGAATAACCCTCATATTTTCTTTGGTATTTATTTTATAATGACTGGATTGCATGGTTTACATGTTGCTATAGGAATGGGTTTGATTGCTTGGTTAATCGTTCTTACCGCAAGAGGGAAGTTGCATTCTCGCTATTACACTCATATGGAAGCAGTAGGAATTTTTTGGCATTTGGTTGATTTAATTTGGATTTTTCTATTTCCACTATTTTACTTGATAGGATAAATTATGTCTGAAGAACACCACATTACACCATTAAAGACTTATCTAGTAGTTGCTACTGCATTATTTTTCTTAACAGCAGTAACTGTATGGGCTTCATACATTGATTTAGGATCTTTCAATATTGTTCTTGCATTGCTTATTGCAGGCACCAAAGCTGGAGTCGTAGCAACTTTTTTCATGCATCTATTATGGGATGATAAAAAGAATGCAACAATATTTGTAGGTTCTTTAATGTTCCTTGCAATTTTTATCATTATTACTCTTACTGATACTGCATTTCGTGGTGCAGTAAATCCTGAAGTTAAAGATCCAATTAATAAACGAGCTGCGTTATATAGCACTTTACCTTTGACAGACGATCATGGTTATCCTCTTGATAAAGAAAATAATCATCACGAAGGAGATAAGGATCATCATTAGATGAAACTGAGGCTTTTTTATAATTCTGCTGTAATTGCCACTATTCTATCTTATCTGCTTATTTTTATTGGTGGATTAGTTCGTGTATCTGGAGCTGGGATGGGATGCCCAAACTGGCCTAAATGTGGCGAAGGTTGGATTCCTCCAACCAATGTAGATATCAATCAACTTAATACGACTTTAGCATGGATTGAATTTACTAATCGTATGTTTGGAGTTGTTTTGGGAGTATCAATTATTATCTTGAATATCATAGCAATATTCTATTTTAGAAAAAATCACACTTTATTATTCTATTCTATTCTTTCTCTAATATTTGTAGTAATCAATGGTCTTTTGGGTGGAGCATTGGTATGGTTTGAATTAAATCCTTACATCAAAACTGCACATATGTTATTTGCTCTTGTTCTTGTATCAATACTTAGCTATATATGTATTAAATCATATAAAATGCTTAATCCAAATATTTTCCAAGGGTTAAAAAACAACATTATTTTATCAAAAAGCTTAATTTTTCTTTGGATATTAATTGTAATAGAGATTTTATTAGGGACAGGGTTGAGAACAGGTATTGAATTGATCGCTATAGACAATCCTTTATTTTCAAAATCTGATCAGTTAGATGCATTACCATACTATAAATATTTACATTCAATTTTAGGATTTAGTTTGCTTTTCTTCAGCATTTATATCAATTATAATCTTAGAAATCATCCTTTATTGTTAGCGAGACAATTAGCATATTTTATTACAGGAATGATTGTGTTACAAATTTTCCTTGGAGAAATGATGATTTTCTTTGATTTGCCTCAACTTACAAGATTATTTCATACATGGGGTTCATCTTGGCTTGTTGGTATAATAATTATATTGTATAATTGCATGAAAAATGAATGATTTGAATAAAAAATTAATCCTCTCATTTCTTATTGTCTTTTTTTTGGGAATAGTTGCATTGTTCACTTTACGTGAAGCCACTGAATCAAAAATTAGAAACCTAAATGTGGTATCTAATGTTCCTAGTTTTGAATTAGCAAATTTTAATGGAGATATTTTTACAGATAATAATCTTACAGATAAAATTACTATTCTTAGCTTTGTTTTTACAAGTTGCCCAGATGCATGCCCAATTATGTCCGAAAACTTCAGTATTCTTCAAGAAAGATTTAAGGATTCTGATTTAATTCAATTTGTATCAATTACTGTTGATCCGGAATATGATTCAAGTGATATACTGGAAGCATTTTCTGAAAAATATTCTAATAATAATAATTGGTATTTTTTAAGAGGAGACATTAATTATATATCAACCTTATCAGAAAAAGGATTCTTTTTATCAGCATCTTTGCTTCCAGCAGGTCATTCTACAAGATTTGTATTAATAGATAAGAAAAAAAATATTAGAAAATATTATGAAGGAACTGATGATGCTGCTATCATGGAACTTCAAAATGATATTGTATTTCTTGTCAATGAAAAGGTATAATGATAAAAAATCTTATAGAATTAACTAAAATACGTATTGGCTTTCTTGTCTTGACCACTACTTTAATTGGATTTTACCTTGGAAATCAAGGATTTGGATCGAATGAATTATTATTTTATACACTTTTTGGAACTTTATTATGTTCTGCGGGATCTTCTATTTTTAACAATATTATTGAGGTAGAGACCGATGCAAGAATGGAAAGAACCAAATATAGAGTTTTGCCAACAAAGAAAATATCTCTTTCCACTGCTTCATTTCTTGGTCTAATATTTATTATTTCTGGTTTGTATCTATTATTTGATAAAGTAAATACCTTAACAAGTATTCTAGCTTTCTGTACTGTTGCATCATATTTATTTTTATATACTCCATTGAAAAAAATATCTTGGATTAATACATCTGTTGGAGCTATTCCTGGCGCATTGCCACCATTAGGAGGATGGACAGCTGCAACTAACAGTCTTGATCCTGGTGGATGGATTCTATTCTTTATATTGTTCTTTTGGCAACATCCTCATTTCTATTCTATTGCATTTATATACAAAGAAGATTATTTGAAAGCAGGTTTAAAAATGTTGCCTGTTATTGATAATGGTAAAAAAACTGTGTTACATATTTTTATGCATGCATTGATATTAATACCAATATCAACTTTACCATTCTTTTTTGGTATTTCAGGAAGGATATATCTTGTAGGCGCTTATTTCCTGAGTAATATATATATGTTGTGTTGTCTGCCATTTATTATTGAACAAAATGAGAAAAATGCGAAATTGATTTTTAAAACGTCTCTATATTATTTTGTATTATTATTTTTTATAATACTTGCTGATGTAAGATTTTAAGAATCTAGTTTATCAATTCTTTTTTGATGTCTTCCGCCTTCAAATTCAGTAGAAAGCCATAGTTTAATTATATTTATAGCATGTTCTGGTTCTATAAATCGTGATCCCAATGATAATATGTTAGCATTATTATGTTGTCTTGATAGTGAGACTATTTTATCTGGACCGCCATAGAAAACTGCTGCTCTTACTCCTTTATATCGGTTAGCAGCCATTGCTTCCCCTTGTCCAGAACCACCAAAGATAATACCTATCACATCATTATTGTTAGATACAAATTCTGCTGTAGGATTAATAAAATCTGGATAATCATCAGCTGAATCATATTCATATGCTCCAAAATCTTTAACTTCATAACCATTTTCTTCTAAGAATTTTTTCACAATTTCTTTAAGTTCAATTCCTGCATGATCTGTCCCTAATGCAATAATCATTCTAAATAGTCCTTAATTTTTTCTGTAATAGCTTCTTTTGTAAAATTTAACTTATGTGCTACATCTTTTCCTGGTGCGGAATATCCAAATTCGTTAATTCCAATTGTTAATCCATTTTTACCTACAAATTTTTCCCAACCTGTTGTAGTTCCTGCCTCTATTGAAATTCTTTTTTTACAATTATGAGAAAGAATCTCTTCTTTATAGTTATCAGGTTGTTTTGCAAACAATTCCCAGCAAGGAATATTAACAACTTTTATTTTTTCTTCTAACGATTCTACAATTGATAATGTTAAACTTAATTCGGAGCCAGTAGTAAATATAATTGCATCTGGATTGTCATGATTGATAATCGTATATGCACCTTTTTTTACTCCAGCTTTAATGCTTTCGCTATCAAGATTGCTTAAAGGAAGTTTTTGTCTGGTCAGCAAGATAGCACTAGGGCTTGCAGTATTTTCTATAATGGTTTCAAAACAAAATTGCGTTTCTACTGCATCTGCAGGTCGAAATACCATTAAATCTGGAATGAGCCTTAATGACATAATATGTTCCACAGGTTGATGTGTTGGCCCATCTTCACCAACAAATATTGAATCATGTGTAAATTCATATAAGACGTGTAATTTTTGTATGGCTGACAACCTAATTGCTGATTTCACATAGTCACTAAATACTAAAAATGTCCCACCAAAAGGAATGAGCCCACCATGAAGAGAAATTCCATTTAGAATTGCACCCATTGGAAATTCTCTCACTCCAAATGCAATATTTCTTCCATTCGGATTTTCTGATGAGAAATCTCCATATGTATTTGCAAAGTTTGTTGTGCAGTTTGATCCATCTAGATCAGCAGATCCTCCAACAATTTCCGGAATATGTTGTGCCATCTCATCTAATGTCATGCCAAATGCTTTTCTGGTAGCTATTATTTCATTACCAAAGTCAATATTTGGCATTTTCTCTAGCTTATTTTTTATGTCTAAATTTAAATTATCAGAATCAATTGGTATTTTTTCAGCAAAATTTCTTTGGAAATACTCTTTTATCACATCAGGACAGTAAAAATCTTTATTTTCAGGTAAACCTAAATTCTTTTTTGTCATCATAATCTCTTCTGGACTAAATGGAGCCCCATGCGATGCACTTTTATTCTCCATAGAATAACTTCCTTTTGCAATAATTGTATTTCCTATAATAATACTTGGTTTGGTTGCATCTTTTGCTTTGTTTATAGCATTTCTAATGTCATTGTGGTCATGTCCATCTATTTCTTGGACATGCCAATTCATTGATTGAAATAATTGAACATAGTCTGTGGAATCGCATCGATTAGTTTCACCTGCTATTTGTATATCATTTTTATCATAAAACATGATTAATCGCGATAGACCCCAGTGACCTGCAAGCGATGCAGCGCCTAATGCTATTGGTTCTTGTAAATCTCCATCACCAGCAAGAATATATGTATAGTGTTTTTTATCTCTTTGTAGCATTGTTTCTGCTACTGCCATTCCAACACCCATTCCTACTCCTTGTCCAAGAGGGCCAGCATTTGCATCAACTCCAGGAGTTTCAATTTCTGGATGACCAGGAGTTCTGCTATCAATTTGTCTAAAGTTTTTTAAATCTTCCATATCTAAGATATCAGAAAGATAAAGAAGCACATATAAGAGCATGCATGTATGTCCAACTGATAATACAACCCTATCTCTTGATTGAGCATCAAGATTATTTGAATCAAACATTAAAAATTCAGAATATAAAATATATGAAAAATCAGCAAGTGACATTGGTCCCCCAGGATGCCCAGAGTTTGCTTTTCGCACTCCGTCCATTACAAGTCCTTTAATAACATTTATTGTAAAGTCATCTTTTTCTTTGTCATTCCATTCGTTAAAGTTGTCTATAGATTGATAGTTCATAATTGATTCATCTTATTAATTATATCAATTGGATTTTCTGATTGGAAAACTTCGGATCCTGCAACTAATATATTTGCTCCTGCATTAATTACATCTTTGGCATTGTGTAATTTTATTCCACCATCACATTGTATTGATACTTTATCTGTTAATTTTTTTTCATCGATAAATGAACGGATTTCTTTAATCTTATCTATTGATTCTGGTATAAATTTTTGTCCAGCAAAACCTGGTTCTACAGACATAACCACTACATAGTCAATCAATTCCATATATTTTTTAATAATCTTAAATCCTGTTTTTGGCTTTATTGCAATTCCACATAAAAGATTAGCACGTTTTATTTTATTAATTAAAATCTTAGGAGGGAATGTAAAGCGTGATTCTGTTGCTTCAATATGAAATGAAATTCCATCAGCGCCTGCATCAATGAATGAATCAAGCATATCAAATGGATTGCTAACCATTAAATGCACATCAAAGAATAAATCTGAATGTTTTCTAATGTCTTTCACAATAGCTGAACCAAAAGAAAGATTAGGAACAAATTGTTGATCCATAATATCTAGATGTAACCATGTGCAATCAGAGCTATTACAATGATTAATTTCTTCTTTCAGATTATAAAAATTTGCTGCAAGGAGGGATGGTGCAATTACAAGGTTTTTATTATTTTTTCCCATGAATTAGGTAAATATTACAAAAAAATATGCAATACTTAAAACAAAGTATAATTCTTGTAATAAATAGTAAGATTTTTTACCTTATTCGAACCGACTGGTCGGTTTATGAGTAAAGAAACTAGAGATCAAAAAAAAGAAATTATTTTAGCGTCAGCACTTAGTGTGATGACCAAAAAAGGTTACTATAATAGCACTATGGATGACATCGTTAAAGAGTCTAAAATGAGCAAAGGAGCTATTTATCATTATTTCTCTTCTAAGAAAGAAGTATATCTTGGAGTGATTGATTATTGGGAAGAAAAGTATACAGATATTATGGCTAAAGAAATCAATAAACAGAAAACAGCAATGAAATCATTGAAAGCATTATTTAAAACATTTGGAGTGCAAATGCAAAAAGATCCAACTCCTTATGAGTGTTTACCTATTTTTTGGTCTATATCTAGAAACGATAAAGAATTTAAAAATGCAATGCAGAAAGTTTATAATCGATTTCAAAAGGCTATTGAATTAATTATAGAGACAGGGGTTAAAAATAAAGAGTTTAAACGAGTTGATCCAAAAACAGCAGCTCTTGCATTAATATTAAATATTGAAGGTATCTTTTGGTTTACTTTGTATAAAAGCAATGCTGGAGATGCTTCTGTATATATGAATACAATATCAGATTATATTTTGAATCTTTATAAAGCTTAGATAAAAAGGAAAGTAAATATGTCAGAACAAGAAAATATCACAACAAATGAAAATAAAACTATAGATAGTTCAGAAAAGAAAAAAAATGATGTAGCAAACGGTGGAATGCCTAATCTCAATATGATTAAAACTGGTGGTAAGTTTTTAGTCACACGAGTAGGTGAGAAAGAGATTTTTTGTAAAGAATTATTTTCAGACGATGAAAAAGCTATTTATGAATTAATGTCAGATTTTGCTGAAAATGAAATATTGCCAGTAGCTCATGATAAACTAGAGGAAAAAAATGAAGAACTAGTTCGTGGATTGTTAAAGAAAATGGGTGCATTAGGATTGTTAGGAGTAGATGTTCCTGAGAAATATGGCGGTTCTGCTATGAGTAAAACGGGAATGTGTATTCTAGCTGAAGGAATTGCTAAAGGTGGAAATTCATCTTTTGCGACTGTTTGGAGCGTTCAAACTTCTATTGGAAGTTTAGGAATTATTTGGTATGGAAATGATACACAGAAGGAAAAATGGCTTCCTGGAATTTGTACTGGAGAAAAAATCGCTGCATTTGCATTAACTGAACCTGAAGCTGGGTCTGATGCGACTAATTCAAAAACTACAGGCGTATTGTCTGATGATGGTAAACATTATATAGTTAATGGTCAGAAAATTTTTATTTCTAATGGAGCATGGGCAGATGTATTTACAGTTGCACTAAAGATTGATGGAAAATTTTCATCTATTGTTATTGAAAGGGGTACTCCTGGATTTGACATTGGAGCAGAAGAGAAGAAAATGGGAATGCATGGAGCTTCAACGGTACCATTATATTTTAAAGACTGTAAAGTGCCTGTGGAAAATCTACTTGGTGATGTTGGTGAAGGTGCAGGTCCAGCATTTTGTGGACTAAATATTGGAAGATTTAAAC
>CAYZYM010000111.1:0-1823 GCA_964482595.1 uncultured bacterium
ACAATCATATGTTAAAAAACATCAAAACAAGACTGTAATCGATTTTGGTTTTAAGGAAGAGAAAATCAGAAATGATTTTGATTTTATATATAAAAAATATTTTAACAAAATTTAGTCAAAGAATGTTTGCAAATTTTATACCAAAAGCCTTAGCTTCAATACAATCTGATGAATAAAAAAATTATTTTAATATTAAGTTTATTGATTATTGGTATTCTAGGTAGAATTATTCCTCATCCGCCGAATATAACCCCAATGATTGCTATTGCTTTGCTTGCTTCGCATGCATTCAAGAACAAATGGATTGCTATATTAATTCCACTGTCTGGTATGTGGATTAGTGATTTAATGATCAATAATTATTTATATGCTGGCTATTATGATAAGTTTGTGTTTTTTTCTAATGGTAGCCTATGGATTTATGGAGCAATAGTATTTGCAGTATTGATAGGTAATCTGTTAATAAAGCATATTAAATTATCTGCTGTGCTTTTATCTTCTCTGTCTGCTTCTTTCTTTTTCTTCATAATAACAAATTTTGGCGTATGGTTTTCAAGCATCATGTATCCTAAATCATTATTAGGTTTGATTGAATGTTATACGCTTGCAATTCCATTCTTTGGAAATGCATTGATTGGAGACCTAATCTATTCTGTAGTTTTATTTGCAAGCTATAGTTTAGTTTTCTCAAATAGATTTGAACTAAATACAGCGGGGAATACAAAAATAAATCAGTAATAATTAAGTATAGGTATTAGTTCAATAGCGTTTTATATTCTTCCCATTATAATTTTAATTATTAATTAACAAAGAGAGAAATATGAGTGAAAGACATAAAGGCACTGTAAAGTTCTTTAATGAAAAAAAAGGTTATGGTTTCATCACGAAAGAAGATGGAAACGACGTTTTTGTTCATTTCACTAGCATCGAATCAGAAGATGATTTTAAGACTCTAAAAGAAGGTCAAGCAGTTGAGTTTGACATTGAGTCCGATGATAGGGGTGATAAAGCAGTCAACGTAAAATTGGTTTAATTAATAGTTAATATTTTTTATACATTTAGGGTAAGATGCCTCAGTAGCTCAATTGGTAGAGCAGTGGCCTCTTAAGCCATTGGTTCAAGGTTCGAGTCCTTGCTGGGGTACAAATTTTATGAACCTAAAGAATAAAAATATAGTTATTACAGGTGGTGCAAACGGTATTGGTAAAGCTCTTGCAGAGCGATTTCTCAAGGAATCTCCAAATTCTATACATCTCATTGATATTAATTCTGATGTTTTCCGTGTAGCTGAATCTATTGGCGCAAAAGCATATATTGCTGATGTTGCTAATGAAGATCAATTTGCGCTCACATTAAATGCAATTATTAAAGATTCAGAATCTATTGATTTATTTTGTTCTAATGCAGGCGTAGAAGGACATGGAACTTTAGATGCTAGTAATAATACCTGGGATAGAAATTGGCAAATAAATGTTATGTCACATATCTATGCAGCAAGAATAATTATACCTCATATGTTAGAAAATAAGAATGGATATTTCCTCTTAACTATTTCTGCAGCTGGATTATTAAATATGCCTGGAGCAATGCCATATGCTACAACAAAACATGCAGCATTAGGTTTAGCTGAAAATTTATCGATTATGTATGGTAATCAAGGAGTCAAAATCTCTGCATTATGCCCTCAATTAGTAGATACCAACATGTTAAAAACTTCAAAACTTCCACCAGATAATCACCCATTGATGATTGATGGAATTCTTACAACAGAGCAAGTTGCAGATTACACTCTTAAAGGCATCAATGATGAGAAATTTTTAATT
>CAYZYM010000112.1:0-4009 GCA_964482595.1 uncultured bacterium
ACATAATTGTGATTTCTGTGAACTTAGTTTTACCAAGTATGTTTCTAATGTTGAAAAATTTGTAAATCACGATTCTCATTCAGATTATTCCTTTTTGCAAAATTTAAATTTTGTTTCCTATAAATCTGTTCATGGAATTCCGAATAAATCCCCACATGTAGATTAGAAACTTATATATTTTTGTTAAACTAATTTTTCTAAGGAGAAAAAATGAAAAATTTTATTTTATTACTATTAATTACGAGCTTTACATATGCTCAATCAACGCTTTCAGGTTCAGTCGTTGATAAAGAAACTAATCTTCCATTAGCTGACGCTAATGTTGTTCTTTATGGTGAAGATGGACTTGACAATATTGGTGGCACAAGCACTGATGCAAATGGTCAATTTTCATTTGAAAATATTCAGATGGAAGGAGATTTAAAAATTTTAGTAAAAGTTATTGGTTATTCTGATGACACTAGAATGGTAACATTAGGTAATCAATCTAATCTTTCACTAAAGTTTGAATTAATTCAAACATCTGTAGCTCTTAAAGGGGTTGAAGTATATTCTTCTCTTAGAAGAGTCAATGAAGGTGATTTAGCAAATTCAGCAATCATATTTAATGATGAGTTGGAAACTAGACAAGGACAACATTTCAGTGACTTAATACAGAAGGTTCCAAATCTGAATTATGCAGGCGGCACTTCTAGACCTAGATATTTTCAAATAAGAGGAGAAGGATCTGTAAGTCGCTATGCTGACCAAGGACCTCCAAGCACGTATGTTGGATTAGTTTTAGATGGCATGGATTTATCCGAGCTTGGTATGATTACACCTCTTTTTGATATGCAACAAGTAGAAGTATTGATGGGTGTTCAAACTAGTTTATTTGGTGCAGCAGCATCTTCTGGTTTGATTAATTTTAAAACCAATGATCCAACAGATAAAGAAGAAGGGTATGTTATAACTCAGCTTGGTTCATACAATAGCTTTACAAATGGAGTTGTTTATAACACTCCATTGTCAAACGGCTGGAACTTAAGACTGGTAGGTCACTCACATCTTTCAGATGGTTATAAAGATAATGTCACTTTAAAAGGTGATAGATCAGCAAGCAAAGATGAAACATCATTTAGAGCTAAACTGCTAAAAACTGGTGATAACATTACTCAGAAGTATACAATGATTTACTCTGATTTTGACAATGGGTATGATAACTGGGCGCCAGATAATAATACTGACCATATTACATACTCAGACAATCCAGGAAAAGATAGTCAACAATCACAAATATTTATAGCTGATTATACTTATGACGTTGGCGGGGGTCTTCTTGATTTCAATGTTGGCATGTCAAAAAATGAAACATTACATAGCTATGATGGAGATTGGGGAAATTATGATTTCTGGCTTGGCTATGAAGATCATGATGACCATGGTGACGATGACCATGGTGACGATGACCATGGTGACGATGACGATCATGGTGATGATGACCATGACGATGATCATGATGACGATCACGGAGATGACCATGATGACGATCATCATGATGATGAACACATCGAATTTGATGCTAACACTTATGATTTCTTTGATTCATTTAACAGAGATATTGATACAAGAACTGTAGATTTCAGATTAAGATCAAATCCTCTTGATGATAATAAGATAGAATATGTAATTGGATTATATCAATCTAACTATGAAGAAAAAACTAACGCTGCAGGATATCTTTTTGGAGGTTCTGCTACAGCTTTATCTTCTGGATATGATATTCTCACAAAAGCTGCATATGGTGAGGTTGCATATAATTTTAGAAATGATTCATCACTTTCTTTGGCTTTTAGAACAGAAGCTAGAGATATAACATATGATGATTTTGACAATCCAAATGCAAGTTTTGATATCATGGGTGATTTTCAAAATTCATATAAAATTGCTTATGAATTACATCCAGTTCCAAACCTTCACTGGTTTGCTTACTATGCTGAAGGATATCATCCTGCAGGCATAAATCAAAATCCATATTTAGATGATGATGAAAAAACGTATGATGCAGAAACATATTATGATATTACCACTGGATTAAGATGGTATACTGATAATATAAAATTATCAACTTCTCTATTTTATTTAGAGCATGATGGTCATATTTATGAAACAAGTGAGCAATTAGATCCAACCAATCCTAATGCATTTGCTTTCTTTAAAACAAATGCTGAATCAGGCTATGAATATGGTTCTGAATCAACTGGTGAATTTAGACTAAGTGATAAATTTACTATTAGTGCTACTTTAGGATTATTGAGTTCTGAAATTGAGCTAGGAAGTCATGCAGAACACGATGATCACGGAGATCACGATGATCACGGAGATCACGATGATGATCACGATGACGACCATGATGATGATCACGGAGATGACCACGATGATCACGGAGACCATGATGACCATGAAGGTCATGAAGGTCACGCTCATGGTAAAAAAGCTCATTCTCCAAACTGGAATTACAGTTTATCATTTAACTATAATTTCACTAAAAACAATTCTTTAATGATTGAGATTTCAGGAAAAGATGGGTTTATATTTGATTCTGCGCACGATGAATATGAATCAGATCCATACCATCTATTGAATGCATACTATTCTCATTCATTTAATAAGATTAATTTAGGATTCTATGCAAAAAATATCTTAGATGAGTCTTATGCAGATAGAGGATTTATTTTTGCTTTAGAACCTCCATTTGAAGAAAAACTATATAAGTCTTTTGCACCTCCAAGAGAGCTTGGCGTGTCATTAACTTATAGTTTCTAATGTCTTATTTTCATAACTTAGCGGGGTTATCCCGCTAAGTTATGAGTCTTTCAAAAAACAATAAAAAACGACTATTTATCATTGATGGATATGCAACTTTATACCGAGCACACTACGCTTTAATAAAGAATCCATTAACAACGACTGCTGGCCTTGAAACAAGTGCTGTATTTGGATTTGCAAATCAGGTGTTTCAATTGCTAGAAGAAGAAAATCCAGATTACATTGTTGCTGCCTTTGATTCAAAAGGAAAAAATTTCCGACATGAACTTTACGAACAGTATAAAGCTAATCGATCAGTTATGCCTGATGAAATACAACTACAACTTCCATATCTATGGGAACTATTAGACGGAATGAACATTCCAGTATTACGAAAGGAAGGAGTGGAGGCAGACGATATTATTGGAACAGTTGCTAAAATGTGTGAAAAAGATGACCTACAATGCAATATTGTAAGTGGAGATAAGGATTTTATGCAGCTCATTAATGATAAAACTTTATTATATGCACCTCAAGCCAGAAGGAAAGAAAAAGAAATCTTTGATAAAGATAAAGTTATAGAAAAATGGGGCGTTGGACCGGAACATATTATTGATTTACTTGGATTGATGGGTGATAGCTCTGACAATGTTCCAGGCGTTCAAGGCGTTGGTCCTGTTACTGCAAAGAAATTGATATTAGAATTTGGTTCAATTGAAAATATCTATGATAATATTGATCAAATCTCCAATGAAAAGCTCAAAGAAAAATTATTAACAGATAAAGACAATGCCTTTTTAAGTAAAAAGCTTGTAACAATTTTATTGGATGTACCTGTTAATGCTTCTATTGCTGATTTTGAACGCAAAGAAGCAGATAAAACAAAATTAGAATCTATATTTAAAGAGTTGGAGTTTACTGGACTATTGAAAAAGATTGGCGGCGATGCTAATGCCACAATTCAAACTACCGAACGTAAAAAAGAATACGATTTAATCACCACATTAAAGCGCCTTCAAGATTTTGCAGACTCTATCAAAGAAGGAGAGTGGCTATCAGTAGACTTAGAGACTACATCAGTCAATCCAATGATAGCAGAAATTGTAGGATTTAGTTTTTCGGTAAAAAAAGATACAGGTGCATATATCCCTATTCATTACAAAGATAAAGTGGAGAACCTTTTTGGAGACAATGATCTCAAAGTAGCAATTGATATCCTTAA
>CAYZYM010000113.1:0-2832 GCA_964482595.1 uncultured bacterium
CGGATCTCCACATAAATCAAATAGCAGAGCAGCCTTAGTTGAGCTTGCCGAAAAATTTAAAGAACATGATCCTTGGTTTGGAATTGAACAAGAATATACTTTAATGGATGGAAAACAGCCTGCTGGCTGGCCAGAAGAAGGCTTCCCAGAAAGACCGCAAGGCCCATATTATTGTAGCGTTGGAGATGAAGATGTCGCAGGTCGTGGCATGGTTGAGCATCATCTGGATTTATGTCTTGACGCAGGACTTGAAGTCTCAGGAATTAATGCAGAAGTAATGCTTGGACAATGGGAATATCAAGTAGGCCCGCTACCTTCTTTAGGTGTGTGTGATCAATTGTGGGTTGCAAGATGGTTATTAGAAAGAATAGGTGAAGAATGGGGTTATTGGGTTGAACTACATCCAAAACCAATTAAGGGAGATTGGAATGGTTCAGGAGCTCATATTAACTATAGTACAAAATCAATGAGAGCTGATGGCGGTTTAAAAGTTATTGAAGAGGCTTGTGAAAAATTAGGTCAAAATATTGATAAACACATTGCAGTATATGGGGCAGACAATGAACAACGTCTTACAGGGTTACATGAAACATGTAGCATCAACGAATTTAGATATGGTGTAAGTGATCGAGGTGCATCAATTCGTATTCCTATGGACGTAGACAAGGATGGCAAGGGCTATTTAGAAGATAGAAGACCTGCTTCCAATGTAGACCCATATAAAGCATGTGCAGCGCTTATTGAAACTACATGTAGTTAATTTTTGGATTTTTGGAGGCATATTCTTAATGTAAAGGTATGATTTCTAAACCCCTGCTTGATTGGTATTCCTCAAACAAAAGAACACTACCATGGCGCAATACCAAAGATCCTTATAAAATTTGGATTTCTGAAATTATGTTGCAACAAACTCAAGTGGCAACAGCTATGCCATATTATAATAGATGGATTAAAAGATTTCCCAACGCTCTTGTTTTATCTCAAACCTCATATAACGAAGTTTTAAAATTGTGGGAAGGGCTTGGTTATTATTCTCGATGTAAAAACATTTATCAAACATCAAAAATTATTAAGAATTCTTTTCCCGATACCTATATTGATTTAATTAAACTGCCTGGGATCGGAGATTATACAGCAAAAACTATTCTTGCAATTGCGTTTAATAAAAGTGAAGTGGGTATTGATACCAATTTAGAGCGTATAAGTTTTAGGCTGCTGGGATTAAAAAAAAGATCTAAGTTTAATCAGAATAGAGCTAGAAAATTTCTTGAAAATGTACAAGATAGAGAAAGCCCTGGCGATTTTAATCAAGCACTAATGGATTTGGGAAGCAGTATTTGTCAATCCCACTATGTAAATTGTTCGATATGTCCTATTAGTGATGATTGTAAAGCATTTTTAAGCTTAGATCCTATTGGTTATCCCGAACCAAAGAAACAGAAACTTATTCCAACAATAAAAGTATCTACCTGTATTGTCAGGCATAAGAATAAATTATTAATATTACAACGCCCTATTGATAAAATGTTAGGAGGGCTTTGGGAGTTCCCTGGTGGAAAAATTGAAAAAAATGAATCAAGCAAAAATGCAGTGATAAGAGAAGTATTTGAAGAAACAAACTTATCTATTAAAAATCCAAAATATATTGGAGAGGTAAAACATCAGTATAGCCATTTTAAAGTAAATATTTCATTGTTTTTAATTCATATTGATAGTGAAACTTCTTTGGAAACACATCAAGAATATAAATGGGTTACAAGAAAAGAATTAGATAATTTCGCTTTACCAAAAGCAAACTATAAAATGTTAGAGATTTTAGATAAATTAAACTAATCTTTATGTCAGTGATACGCACAATAATAACTGTAGTAATTTGGGTAGTTGCTTTACCTGTTTTTGTCTTAATGCTGGTTACAGGTATAGTCTTGTCATATATAATGCATCCAAAATATTTTTATTGGATTATGCACTTAAATTGTAAAATATTATTGCTTGCCAGTTGGCAATATCACACTATTCATGGTCAAGTTCCTCCAAAAAATGAAGGCCCATACATTTTTATGTTTAATCATGAATCTATGTTTGATGCTTTTATGTTAGGATCATCTATCCCTTATTATGTTAATGCAGTAGGTTGGGAAGGAATTTTTAAATGGCCTTTGTGGGGATTTTTTGCAAAGAGATATGGTGCATATCAAATTACACATGATAATACCGACAAGGCCCGCGAAACACTAAAAGCAGCGGAAAAAATTTTGCTTATTGATAAAACATCAATGATATATTCTCCGGAAGGTAACCGCACTATTACTGGCGAAATGGGAGAGTTTAAAAAAGGGGGCTTTCATTTTGCAAAAGCTACTAATGCTACTGTTGTCCCTATCGGAATTGTGGGGGCGTTTGAATCAAATGTAAGAACCAGTTGGATTATTAATCCAGGGAGGTTAAAGACTATTTTTGGTACACCAATTACCCCTGATCAATATTCTCATCTTTCGATTGAAGAGTTCCGTGATCTCGTTAAAAGTCAAGTTATAAAACTTGTTGAAGATTTTAGTTAAGATACTTGATTTTTGGGTGTAAGAAGCCAACTATTCCACATAAACCTGCTCCTGTTCCAAATAATAAAAATATTGTTTGAATATCAAATACATCTGATGCAAAACCAATGATTCCAGAAGAGACAGCAGCCATACTGATTATAGATATAGAAATAATAGAAAAAATTCTACCTAATAGCTCTTCAGGGATATTCTTTTGCATAATTGATACCCTTGAAATGATTAATAATGGAATCCCAATGCCATGACAAAATGATAAAATATACATCTG
>CAYZYM010000114.1:0-25442 GCA_964482595.1 uncultured bacterium
TGGCCAACAATTAGAGTTGAAGAGGCAGATAGAGATCAATTAGATGTCTTGGCGATTACAGATCATTTATACAAAGATCCAAACAAAAATTTTCATAGCAAAGATATACCAAATCCTGATAAAAATAGATCTTTTGAAATCGCGAGAGACCATGTTAAAAATGATTTGATTTTAATACATGGTGTCGAATTATCAAGAGAAGTTCCACTTGGGCATTGTAATGCTATTTTTGTAGAAGATATCAACAAGCTTTTTAATGAAGATGAAACTGAATTATTTGAAGCAGCAAACAAACAAAATGCATTTACATTTTGGAACCATCCTTATAGAGAACAAGAACCATATGGTGTGGTGAAGCCTATGAGCATTCACAAAGAATTGATCAGAAAAGGACTGCTTCATGGAATAGAGGTTGTTAACAGGAATAAGTTATCGGTAGATGCGCTTCAGATAGCATTAGATTATGATTTAACAATCATGGGGAATTCTGATATTCATGGAATAATAGATTGGGAATATGAAGTGAATAATGGAGGGCATCGCCCTGTCACGCTTGTATTTGCGAAAGAAAAAAGCGCTAGCGGAATAAGAGAAGCATTATTTAATAGACAAACTGTTGTTTGGCATGAAAATACATTAATTGGTAGAAAAGAGTGGTTATTGCCGTTGATTGATGCAAGTTTGGAAGTTGTGTCTTTAGAATATAAAACCAATGTATCAGCATATAAGCGAGATTTGGCTTTTGTAACAATCAAAAACCATTCTGATGTAAGATTTATCTTAAAAAATAAAAGCAAATTTGATTTTTTCACGAATAGCGATGTGATAGAAATACCAGCAAATGGTAGTATAGAATTACAGGTAATTACAAAAGGGAAGCTGAAGATGTTTAATCTCAATTTTGAAGTGCAAAATGCTATTTTCGCTCCTCGAAAACATCCTGTTATTAGTTTGAAGATTAAATAATGAAAAAAATAATAGTTTTTTTAATATTAGGGAGCGTATTTATGAGTTGTGCAAAAGAAGGATATGTTGCAGAAATAGAAGAAAATGTTGCAGTAATTTCAACAAAATTTGGAGATATGGTGGTAGAATTTTATTCAGACGTAGCTCCAATGCATGTCGAAAGTTTTACTATCTTAGCAAACGAAGGATATTTTGATGGGACTACATTTCATCGCGTTATCCCAGGTTTTGTGATTCAAGGAGGCGATCCAAACTCAAAGAATGACGATAGATTGACTCATGGAACTGGTGGTAGAGCTGGCAAGTTTTTTGGTATTGGAGATGAAAATGACTCAAATACTTGGTTAATTCCTCAAGAATTCAATAGCATTCCACATGTAAAAGGCGTTTTGTCTATGGCACGCACTAATGATCCTAATAGTGCTTCTAGTCAATTCTTTGTTTGTCATGATAATGCAAACTTTTTAGACAATAACTATACCGTATTTGGAAAAGTAATTGATGGATTGGATGTAATTGATTCAGTTGTGAATGTTGATAGAGATCAAAATGACAATCCATTAGATAAAGTTGAAATGACTGTTCGTATTGTAAAGAAAAGCGACATATCAGATAATTAGTTTTAAACGCAGCAGAAATTGAAGCCAAATAAACAAATACGCAAAATTCATTATTGGATTTCTCCTTTTATTTTTATTCCTATTTTAATCATTTTATCGACGGGAATACTTTTACAGCTTAAAAAACAATCTGACTGGATTCAGCCTCCCATCCAACAGGGAGTGAGCAATATACCTTCAATAGAGTTTGAAGAAATGCTGGAAGCTGCCAAATCTGTGCCAGAAGCTGAAATTAATTCTTGGGAAGATATTGATAGAATAGATGTGCGTCCAGACAAGGGAATATCAAAAATCCGATCAAATAATCAGTGGGAAATCCAAATTGATAATCAAACAAAGGAGATACTATCGGTGGAATATAGAAGATCTGATGTGATTGAATCTATTCACGACGGCTCCTTTTTTACTGATTATGTTAAGTTTGGATGGTTTTTGCCTGCAGCAATATTGTTAATTTTTATGTCTATTTCAGGAATATATATGTTTCTATTACCATTGTTCATGAAGCGTAAAAAAGCTAAATTAAAGTGATGAAGAAGTTTATTTTACTATTTTTCTGCAGTTTTTTAGTCGGACAGACTGTTTTTGTAAATGACAATCAAGTCAAGGAAATTTCGATGGTTTCTACTTCGAATGTTTTTGCTGAATATTATGATTGTGGGTGCCCAAACAACCCTCTTGGAGGAGTTGCTAGAAAAGCACATTTCATCAACACGATGATGAAAGGGAAAGATCCAATCATATTTGATGCAGGTAATATGTTATTTGATAGCGATGTGGTTAATCCAGATAAGCTCTCTATTGAAAACAAGCAATATAAAGCTGAAAATTTGGTGAAAACTATGGAATTATTAGGTCATGACGTAATGAATGTTGGTTCGAATGATTTTAAAGGAGGGGTAGATTTCTTAAAAAATATCGCTTCTCGAACAACAATTAAGTTTATTTCTGCAAATTTATATGATAAAAATGGAAAATTATTGTTTGCTCCTTATCATATTGTCTCCTCTAAAGGCCTGAATTTTGGTATTATCGGATTAAGTGATGCAACACGCAATAATTCAGTAGTAAATAAAGACTTTGTTTCCGAGGGAAATAAAAATATTGATCAAATTATTGATTCTGTTGATATCCTAGTGCTTCTTATTGATATTAGCGATGATAATTCTATTGATTTGGCAAAAGCATTTCCGAGAGCAGATTATATATTTCTGAGCGGTGTTAAGTATCGCACTGAGTCCAAGACAGTGCAAGGACAGGATGGCCCATTGATTTATGCAGGCGGAATTCAAGGAAAACATTTAAGCATTGTTGATTTATCTTTGACAGACCCTAAAACGGCTATAAATGACGCTTCACCGTCATTTTATAGGATGTTGGTTATAAAGGAGCGTTTAGATAGATATCAACTCAAGGATCCATCAAAAACGCTTAAACAGATTTATGCTAATCAACCAGCCATGTTAGAATTGATAGGAAATTATGTCACAGAATTTAATCAAATTAAGGAATCTTTACAGGAGGGATACAGTAATCGTAACCTATTTTCTAGTATTCCTATGTACAAATCAATGCCTGAAGATAAAAAAGTCGCTGCTTTTGTCGACAAAATAGCGCATGGTGCTAATTTTACTTTTCACGAAGACGAACACCAACATTAAATAAGATTTTCGTTTTGAATAATGAAATTTTCTTTTTATTATCGACGACATATGCGAGTGTAGCTCAGCTGGTAGAGCACAACCTTGCCAAGGTTGGGGTCGCGAGTTCGAATCTCGTCACTCGCTCAATATTAGTTTTTTGCCCAGTCGAAGAAACTTCTTATAATCCTCGTATGAACTTCCATTGAGCTGTCTTTCAATTCTTTATCTCTGATAGCGAAATAAGAAACTAGTATTTTCATATCGATATGTTTAATCATAATTCCTTGTCCATAACGAGAGATGATAATATCTTTAAATGTTTTAAGGTGATAGGAGATTAATTTTATCGTCGAAGATTTAGGCGGTTTTGTCTTAAAGTGGATTTTTTTATATTCCAAGTATATTTCTATTGCTTTATTGAGAGAGAGATCTTCTTTTCCGCCTTTTTTAATATCAAAGACTTTATCAAGTTCTTTTTGTTTTTTTATACAGTCATTCCATGTTAGGGCAGGGCCCAGCTTTCCCAAAGTTATATTAAAATATCTTTTTTTATTTCTTAATGGATCATACGCATATGTTGAATACATAACATATCCATCATTTTTTCCATTTCTTTTTCTTTTGTAAATGCTACTCATATTTATAATTTCTTATTAAGTTTTCTATTATAACATAACACTATATATATTAACACACAATTGTTTTACACATAATGTTGAAAACTTCCTATATTTAGTATTATTTGAATTTAAGGGAATTTATTAAAAATAACATAACTTTTTTTTATGGATAAAAATATTGAAATAATTAGCAATAATCGAAAGGCATTTCATAGCTATACAATCATTGATCGCTATGAAGCTGGCATGATACTTTTGGGTAGCGAAGTTAAAAGTTTGCGTGAAAAAAAACTTAACCTAAAAGATAGTTTTGTGACTATAAGAGATAATAAAATTTTTCTGATAGGCGCTCATATTAGCAGATATTCACATACCGGTTTTGAAGGACATCATCCGACGAGAAATCGCCAATTATTGTTGCATAAAAAAGAGTTATTGCGCCTAAAGAGCCTTGTTGCACAAAAAGGACTAACTATTGTTCCTTTAAAAGTGTATTTTAAAGAAGGGTTAGCAAAGATTGAATTTGCGACTGCCAAAGGGAAGAAAACATACCAGAAAAAAGAAAGTTTGAAAATAAAAGATTTAGATAGAGAAGCTCGACGAGAAATGAGGAAAAGATAATGGCATTTTTACCTGTTGATGATCAGCTAGAGCTTATATCGAGGGGAACAGAGGAAGTTATCCCTCTTAGAGATTTTCGTAAAAAACTAGAACATTCTATTGAACAGAACAAACCTCTCGTCGTAAAATTAGGTTGCGATCCTAGCAGGCCTGATTTGCACATCGGACATGCTGTTGTACTGCAAAAGCTTCGAGATTTTCAAGATTTAGGACACCAAGCAGTATTAGTCATTGGTGATTTTACTGCCATGATTGGAGACCCATCTGAACGCAATAAAACGCGCCCGCAGCTTACAATAGAAGAAGCAAAAATAAATGCAGAATCTTATATTGAACAATCTAAAGCGATACTTAATGTAAAAACGCTTAAAGTCTTATTTAATAGCACTTGGCTTAATAAAATGAACTTCCAAGATGTCATTGAAATGAGCAGTAAATACACTGTTGCTCGCATGATTGAGCGCGATGATTTTACAAAACGTTTTGAATCTGAGATTCCTATTTCAATGCATGAATTTTTGTATCCTTTAGCGCAAGCGATGGATTCTGTTGAAATTAATGCAGATGTAGAATTGGGGGGAACAGATCAGAAATTTAATCTGTTAGTTGGAAGAGATTTGCAGAGAGAGTATGAACAATCACCTCAATCTATCATTACACTTCCTTTGTTAGAGGGAACAGATGGCGTAGAAAAGATGTCAAAATCATACGATAATTACATTGCATTAGATGATTCTCCTGAGGATATGTATGGAAAAGTGTTGTCAATCAGCGATGATATGATACTGAAGTATTACAGATTGGCAGTATTTGCTGATAGAGATAAGCTAGAGTCAGTGAAAAAACAGTTAAAAGACTCATCAATTAATCCTCGTGATATTAAGAGAGAATTAGCCAAAGAGTTAGTTTGTCGTTACTATGACGCTTCTGAGGCGCAAAAAGCAGAAGAAGCATTTGATCAAATTTTTGTAAAAAAGGATATTCCCGATGATATGCCAACCTTCAATCTTGATTCAGAGTCTATTTTAATTGACATTTTAGTATCAGAAAAATTGGTTTCTAGTAAGGGAGAAGCAAAGCGTTTAATTGGACAAAATGCTGTTAAAATTAATGGAGAAGTTTGTAATGATCCTGGGCATGTTATTAAAAAAGACAGCGGAGAGTTTATAGTTAAGGTTGGAAAAAGACGTTTTTTAAGAGTATTAACGTAAGAAAATTGCTTTTCTGTAATTTTTTTGTTACCCAAAGTAAATTATTCTCATAAATTCGGTAGTTATTTTTAATATAATTTAGGAAATTTTATGTCTAACAATACTGTCGATATCAAAAGTGACAATTTTGAAGATCTTGTACTTAAGTCAGAAAAACTTGTGATTTTAGATTTTTGGGCTGAATGGTGCGGTCCATGTAAAGCTATAGCACCTATTCTAGATGAAATTTCGAATGAATTTAGCGATAAAGTGCTGATAGGTAAGGTAAACATAGACCAAGAGTCAGAACTAGCTGAAAAGAATGGAATTCGCAGTATCCCAACTTTATTCTTCTTTCGTAACGGAGAAATAGTGCATCAAGAAGTTGGTCTTCAGTCAAAACAGGCGTTAGTAGATAATATTACCCGAATTATAGAAGGAAAGAACGATTTAAAATTAGAAAAATTTTAATATAATTTAATTTAGTGACAGAGAAAACTATTCATAAAACCATTATTATTGGTTCTGGTCCTGCTGGCTTGACTGCTGCGATTTATGCAGCAAGAGCTAATCTTAATCCAATTGTTTTTGAGGGAAACCAACCTGGTGGCCAACTTACAATTACTACGGATGTAGAAAATTATCCTGGATTCCCAGACGGAGTTTTAGGACCAGAAATGATGGATTTATTTCGTAAACAAGCTCAAAAGTTTGGAGCTCAATGTTTTTATAAACATGTATCAAAAATAGATTTTTCAAGCTCTCCATTTAAAATTTATGTTGGAGAGGAAGAATATCTTACTCAATCAGTAATCATTTCTACTGGCGCATCAGCACGATTGTTAGGGCTTGATGCAGAAAATGAATTAATGGGTTACGGAGTAAGTACTTGCGCTACATGTGATGGCTATTTTTTCAAAGATAAAGAGATAATAGTTGTCGGTGGTGGAGATTCAGCGATGGAAGAAGCAAACTTTTTAACAAAATTTGCTAGCAAGGTTACTATTATTCATCGAAGAGAAGAATTTCGTGCATCAAAAATAATGATTGATAGAGCTTTAAATAATCCTAAAATCGATGTTATAAAAAATGTTGTTGTTAGCGATATTTTTGGATCACAAAAAGATGGAGTGAATGGCGTTTTATTAACAAATACAGTAGATGGAAGTGAAACAAAGTTTGATTGTGAGGGAGTATTCTATGGTATTGGACATATTCCAAACACAAAGGAATTCAAAGATATAATCGATTTAGACGATCAGGGATATATACAAACGAAAGACAAATCAACTGCAACCAATATTCCTGGAGTGTTTGCTTGTGGAGACGTTCAAGATAGCTATTACAGACAAGCAGTGACAGCAGCTGGATCAGGCTGTATGGCAGCAATAGACGTAGAAAAGTATTTAGAAGATTTATAGTAAGAATAGTTTCCCTGTCTTTAGGGAGGCAATATGGAACTAAAACAGATTTACAATGTTAGTGATTTAGTATTAAGTCACGGTAAGAACAAAATTTTAGACATTAACACGCTAAAATTTCACAATGGCCTAATTTATGGTCTTTGTGGCAATTTCGGTTCTGGCAAATCATCTTTAATGCAAGTTTTATCAGGACATCAGGCTCAATCTAAAGGAGATGTTTTTTATCAAGGAGCTCCTTTCAAAAAAAATATTTTTGGTAATATTAAAAGAGAGAAAGAGATATTTTATATTCAATCTAGCATGTTGAATACTAACTCAAGCGTTCAAAACTTCATTAAGAAGAATTTTCCGTCAAAATATAAGGATATTTATAAACGCCATTTTACATCTTTTAATTCCCAAAAAATATGGGATGTTTCAGTTAACAAATTATCTGATGGGCAAAAACATTGGTTAAAAATTATTGTTGGACTAGAAAAAGATCCTAGAGTCCTTTTGATTGATGATTATGGTGCATACTTGGATAATAAAAATGAGATGATTTTACGAAGGAGATTGATCAAGATGAATGATTTATTAGGAACAACGGTAATTCTTTCATCTCACAGCGACTATTTTTTGAAACAATTTGCAAGCGTAGTCATATACTTAGATAATGGTCATATAGCAAAAATTAGAAAAGGACAGAAAAGATCAAATTATGGTTCGAAGAATAAGAGATAAATTGTTTCTAATTCTTTTCTTGAGCTGCGCTATTGCTCAGAGTGAAAATCGTTTTGATATAATTGATTGGGAAATATACAGTCAGCCTTTGAAAGTTAATTCGATTTCTGAAGATAACTCTTTTTTCTATTTTGCGACGGACAATGCAGGAATTTTGCGATTTAACAAATTTTCGCAGCAATTTGATACACCTATCACGGAAGCACAAGGCTTGCATTCAAGGTCTATTAAGCATGTTTTCTATGATGAAAAAACAGGAATTTTATGGGCTGTTGGAAATCAGTTTATAGAATACAGTTTTTCGAAGACAAGTGATTGGTATAAATCAGCCTATGTTCCGAATAGAATGATAGTTTCAGATATTGGATCTAGCACAAATTATTTATGGGTTAAATCAGGTCCCAATTTTGTGAAATTAGACCATGTTAATGGCACTAATTTAGGAACATACGCTTTTCCGGATGAAAATGATATTGACTGGGGAGATATGTCTTATCGATATATGAATATGACCAATTTCAATTTCAATGATTATTTTGTTGAAAGCGGATGGATGCTGACCATTAATGGTGCATCAGATAATAGAGGAAAATTTTTAAAATATGAATCTTATTATCAATCTGATCATATGTTTGATTGGATTGGTTTAGATAATGGTTTTTTGTTACAGATAGATAAGTTTTCCAAATCAATCAAACCGGTTTATTATGGATTAGGCACTAATTCAATAAAAGATTCACTTTTAGATGGTGATTTTCTATGGATTGTAGGAGAGGGAGGAATCACTAAATTTAATATATACCAAAATACGACTGAAGTGCTTAGACCTGAAGAATATTTCCAGTTTGATGAAAGTTTGATATCATGCATTATGAAAGTTGATGATGAAATTTGGTTTGGTTCAAGCGCTGGTTATATTTTGGTTTATAATACCAAAAAAGATTCTTTTAGAAAATTTGGCAATTTTTACGGTGTTGTTGATATGGTTATCAGAGAAGATAAGGTTTGGGTTTCAAGTAGAGTTAGTCGTGAATTGTATAATATTTTTGCTATAGATAAAGAGTTAAAAATAAGATTAGATGATACAATTCCGGATACAATCGACAATTCTTGGAGTGAGGTGCTAGCAATGCGATTTACTGCCAATTCAAGATCAAGAGAATTGGCTTTTTATGATAATAATACAATTTATATTTCCAAAATAGATGGGTTATATGAGCATAAAATTCCTTCGTCGTTGAGCTATGCTAAATATGATAAAAATGTGCCAAATACAAGAAAAGTAGTGGATGCAACTCTCTATTTTAATGGTTTTGTCAGAGATGTGTTAGTTGTTAAAGAAAAGATTGTTATTGGCACAGATACAGGATTTTTTATTTTTGATTTAGAATCTGGAAAATTGTTAGACAACTATACATTTTTTGACCTTGGAGATTTAGACAAATTTTCATTTTTACGAAATATTGTTGAAATAGATTATTTTTCTAACTTTTTAGTGTTACTTACTAAACATGGATTGATTAAGTTCAACATGGAGCTTTAATGAAAAAATTTCTTACTTATCTACTATTTATCAATGTTATTTTCCCTCAAGGTAGGAATTTAGATCGTAATATTGATCAGTTTAAAATTGACACTTTTACTCGGCCTTTAGAATCAGGATTGATTGAAGTGATGTGTTTTGTTAAAATTCCAAATTATTCTCTTCAATTTGTAAAAGAAGGTAGAAATTTTGTTGCTGAATATGATTCTAATCTTTCCGTTGTAGATGAAGATGATGTTGAAGTTGCAACTGGTTCTTTTTCTGGTAAAATAGTTGTGAAAAAATTCTCTGAAACTACATCCAGAGTAAAAAGCACCATTTTAACTTCATCTTTTGTTGTTCCTTTAGAAGACTATATTGTTTCAGCTAGCATCAAAGATATTGATACAAAACTGAGCAGTAAAAAAACTAAAAAATTGAATCTTGATGATTTTTCAGACACTTTCCAGGTTTATGAACCAATATTTTTAAAAGTAACAGAGGGAGAGTGGGGTTTTGCAGACAATGAATTCCCAATTGATGCAAATCAAATAATCATCAAAGAAAATCAATTAAAATTCTATCAATATGCTACAATTTCTCCTGGTGATTATACCATGGTGATAAACGTGTTTAGCGGCAAAAAATTACAGTGGACAGACACAATTAATTCATCTTCCGATGCTAAAGTTATTTCTCATTTAATCAATCTTCCTACAAACGATATTAATAAGGTTGATTTAAAAATTGAAGTAACAGTTAATCAGGGAGAGCTTTCAGCTTCAAAATCTTCAAAATTTAAATCCAGAGATTCTTTTATGTTCGGAGGCATTGGAAACATTGATTTAGCTTTATCACAGATGAACTATATCTTAACAACAGAGGAAAGAAAAGAATTAAAAAACCTAAAACAGAGCGAGAAAGAGAATTTCTTTAAGAAAGCATGGGCGAGAAGAGACCCAAAGCCAGAAACAAAAATTAATGAATTGATGGATGAATATTATGCAAGAGTGCAGTTTACAGAAGAAAATTTTTCTCGAGGCACTTCAGGTGGATGGAGATCTGACATGGGTATGATTTTTATATTGTTTGGCAAGCCAGATGATATTCAAAAATATAGCTCAATGCAATCAAACTTTGTATATGAAACCTGGTATTATTTTTCTATCGGAGAAGAATTTGCATTTGTAGATGATTTTGGTTTTGGCGATTATAGACTGAGAAGGCCTTTTGTATATTAGATTATGAGCAAAGAAAAAAAATTATTAAAAATTTTAGAACGATTTAGAAATCAGTTATCAGATAAAGAAATTGCTTTTATAGATGATATTAGCAAGAACGTGGAATCAGTAAAAGATACATGGGACGTTCTAGACTCAGACTACAGTCTTTTTATTGATGGTGCAGCTGAATTTGATGAAGATTTAAAGCCGAATAATGCTGGTATAGGAGGATTAATTAATAAGGGAGATGAATTGGTATATTCTTTCTCTGAAAATATTGGAATTCGTACAAATAACGAGGCCGAATATTCAGCATTAATTGAGGGAATTAAAGCATGTTTAGATCATAAAATTTATCATGTCAGTATATTTTCTGATAGTGAATTAATTGTAAATCAAGTTAATGGAAAATATAAATTGAAAGACCCAAAAATGATTAAGCTTCATGCTGAAGTAACAAAATTATGTTCAGAGTTAAAGTCTTGGACGATATCGCATGTCCCGAGAGAACAAAATGTAGAAGCAGATGAATTAAGTAAAGAAGGATTGACAAAATAAATATAATCAATAGTGAGAATATTTTATAAATTGCGTTTATGAAATTTTTAGAAAAAATAAAGAATAGTTTTGATTGGGTGAGTGGGGACATTGCTATTGACTTGGGAACTGCAAATACATTGATATGGCTTGCGGGAAGAGGAATTATAATCAATGAACCGTCAATTATCGCGAAATCAACGAAAACAAATGAAGTTATAGCAGTTGGAAATGAAGCAAAAGAGATGCTAGGAAAGACACATCAAGGCATAGAAACAATACGACCATTAAGAGACGGTGTGATAGCAGATTACAATGCTGTAGATTCTATGTTACAAGGATTTATTAGAAAGGTAAATTTAAATCGTCTTACAAGGCCAAAAATGGTAATATGTGTACCATCAGGTGTTACTGAAGTAGAAAGAAGAGCTGTGAAGGATTCAGGTGAAAAACAAGCTGCTAGAGAAGTATTCTTAGTTGACGAGCCTGTCGCAGCTGCGATTGGCATTGGTCTTGATATTAGTAAGCCTGTAGGTAACATCATTGTTGATATAGGTGGAGGAACTACAGAAGTAGCAGTTATTTCTTTAAATGGTGTAGTCACAAAAAAAGCAATCAGAGTTGCTGGCGATGAGATGGATGAAGCTATTATACAGTGGTTTAGAAACGAACATAAGCTTGAAATTGGAGAACAAACTGCAGAAGAGATTAAAATATCTGTAGGATCTGCAATGAGAGTTCGCTCAAAAAATATTCTAGTAAAAGGTAGAGATTTAGTATCAGGTATTCCTAAAACTATAGAAGTGCGATCTGACGAGATTAGACAGGCTTTAAAAGATCCTGTGACTAGAATCGTAGAAGTTATAAAACAAGCATTAGAAGATACTCCTCCTCAATTATCTGCAGATATTGTAGAAAGAGGAATTATTTTAGCTGGGGGAGGATCAATGTTGACAGGGCTTGATCAAGTCTTAAGAGAAAAAACTGGGGTTCCTGTTAATGTAGCTGATGAACCACACTTAAGTATTGTAAAAGGCTGTGGTATGATTATCGAAAACCTTGAAAAATATAAACATGTTCTCTGGTAGTAATGATTGGCGCCAGATTATTTAATGATAAAAACCTACCTTTATTTACTCTATTAATCTGTATTTTTTTATCAATTGGTTTAATCTTTTCAGATTCAAATGAAAAAGTGCAATCTTTTAGGTTGTCTATAACAGAAAACTTTTCTTTTTTATATGAGCCATTTAATTGGATTGATAATCAATCTTTTTTGTTAAAAAGGATTGAAGTTCTTTCATCAGACAACTTGAAATTAAATCTTGAGAATGAAATTTTATCTTCACACAAAATAGAAAATAATTATTTGCGTGAATTTCTCAATTTTCAAAATAGAGAGAAATTTGATTTTGTTGGTTCAGATGTTATTTCAAGAGGAAATTCTTCTAATCTAAATACTATTTTAATTAATAGAGGGCTTAATAGTGGAATCAAAGAGAATAACCCTGTTTTATCATCAAGAGGTGTCATTGGAAAAGTTATCACTTCTTCTAAAAACACTTCTGAGGTGCAGCTTATTAGCGATGGAAACTTTAGACTTAGTGTAAGGATAATGCCATCTGAGGTGGAGGGGATATTGCGCTGGAGAAGTGATACAGTTTGTGAAATATTTGAAGTAAAGAAAACAGCAAAAATTAATATTGGAGATTCAGTGGTAACATCAAACTTAAGCACTTATTTTCCTCCTGATCTTCCTATTGGAGAAGTGATAAGCATACATGATAAAGCAGATAGTTTTAATAAAGTTATCCGACTGAAACTTTACTCTGACTTGTCTAAGCTGAATCAATTGTTTGTTATAATTGAAGGAGGTAGTCAATAATGTTATTCTTTCAATATTTTTTCATATCTATTGTATTACAATTGCTTTTCTCTGAATTGCTTACCATTAATGGTTTTCAGCCGAATATTATGCTACTCTTTGTCATTTTATCACAAATGCCCGAATCAAATACATCTAAAGCGGTATTGGTAGGATTTGTTACAGGATTGTTTTGTGATTTAGTTTTATTTAGTGGTTCATACATTGGTCTTTCAAGTTTAATATTTTCTATTTGTGCATTTATGGCATCTCGAATTCGTTATAATTTTGTATTTCGAAATTTTGATTCATATTGGATTGTTACGTTGCTTGTTGGCATAGCTGTTTATTGTCTCTTTAGATATGATTTTCTCTTTTTCAGTAATTTTTTTCTTTTCTTGAAAAACTTTTTACTGATATCATTGTATTCTGTTTTTGTTTCTTATATTCTTGTGAAGGTTTTATCATTAAGGAAGATTGTATTGAATGCTTAAAATCGATAACAAAGCTGATATATATACCTATAGAGTACTTTTTTTTATTTTATGCTCTTTAATGATAGTTTTAATAGGTAGGTATTATTATTTGCAAGTTGTCGAATATGAGAGACATTTTTCTAAATCTCAAATAAATCGTGTTAAAGCAGTTACTACATATGCGTCGAGAGGCTTAATCTTTGATCGTAATGGAGAACTGCTCGTCGACAATTATCCAACATATGTTCTAACAGTTACTCCATATAAATTAGATGACAAAGAGAAATCTTTTAAAGAATTATCATCAATTTTAAACACTAAACCTGATGAACTAGATCGTAGATATAAAAAATATTATAGAGGAAGAATGTTGCCTACTATTATTGCAAAAAATCTTTCTTTTAAACAAATTTCTGAAATTGAAGAAAGAAAACTGGAGTTTAATGCGTTTGAATATCTCCCATTTAACGAGAGAATATATCCATCTTCCTTCAGTCATTCTCATATTATAGGATATCTTAAAGAGGTAGATAGAGACACTGTTCCATCACTTGATAAAAGTTTACTGTATAGAGCTGGAGAGTTGATTGGTTGGCAAGGAGTAGAAAAACAATATGAGCGAGGATTAAGATACTCTAAAGGCGTCAGTTATTTAGAGGTTGATACCTATGGAAGAGAAGTATTTGAATTAGAAGATGGAAAGATTGTTGCCCTTCCTGGAGACGATCTTTACCTGTCAATTGATTCAAGATTACAGCAGTTTACAAAGGATTTGCTAGAAGGCCAAAAAGGATCTGTCATTATGTCCCATGTAAACACTGGTGAAATCTTGGCGATGGTAAGCAGCCCATCATACAATTTGGATATATACAGAGGAACAACATCTGAAGAAGAATGGAACAATATCCTTAAAAATTCTGACAAACCTTTGTTAAATCGATCTACAGGAGGCTTATATCCTCCTGGATCTCCTTTTAAATTAATTACAGCTTTTAACTTATTAGAAAACAATTTTATTTCGGAATCTGATTCAGTTATGTGTTCAGGGTCAAAAGAATATGGAGGTATAGCAAGAGGGTGTTGGAGAGAAGATGGCCACGGACCTACTGATTTGAAAAAGGCTATCGCAGAATCATGTAATATTTATTTTTATGAAAAAGTTCAATTAGTATCTTTAGAGGATTGGGTATCAACTGCAAAAATTTTTGGATTTAACCAAGCAACAAATATTGATCTTCCAGCTGAAAAAATAGGACTGATTCCCGACAAAGACTTTTTTACAACACAATATGGAAGATGGGGATGGTCTGAAAGAGGAGTTTTATTGAATTTAACATTAGGGCAAGGAGATTTATTAATTACTCCCATACAGTCGTTACGATTTATTAATCATATAGCAACAAGAGGACAAGACACTCCAAAACTAAGGTTAAATCTTAATTCTCAATTAACTTATTATGATTCCATTCAATATTCAGATAGAACTTGGGATTATATTGAGAATGCTCTTTTTGAAGCAGTAAATAGCAATCTTGGAACTGCTAGAAGAGCTCTGTCAACAAACCAAAATATTCCATTCTTTGCGAAAACTGGAACGGCACAAAATCCTCATGGAGAACCTCATGCTTGGTTTATAGGATTTTTTGAATTTGAAGGTGAAAAATATTCAATAGTAACCATTGTTGAAAATGGAGGAGGTGGAGCAACTGTAGCATCTCCTATAGCTGGAGATGTTGTATCGTATTTTATTAATAATAATACGTATATAGCGAATAAATAATTATGAATCAAAGCAATGTATATATAGGTCTTACATCGGAAGATTTAAGATTAAGACTTCACATCTTAACTGTTTTTCTGATTATATTTGGCCTCACTGCTCTTTATAGCATTTCTGATAATCCGTTATCTATTGAAAGTTCATTTATGAGACAATCCATCTTTATGATATTTTCATTTATTATTTATTTGCTTGTAAGGCGCATTCATTTAAAGGTTATTCATGATAACTCAACCATAATTTTCTTATTTACAATCGGATTATGTTTTATTCCATTTTTCTTGCCAAAGGTAGAATATACATATCGATGGATTGATTTAGGTTTTATGACAATACAACCTTCAGAATATTTGAAGATTGGAGTTATTATTGTAATTGCAAAATATTTATCAAATCATCAGCTAGAAATGAAAACAACATCAATTATTCTTATTCCCGGGCTATTAACACTATTTGCTTCTATAGTAGTTCTACAACAGCCTGATTTAGGTACAGCAGTTATTGTATGTGCTCCGTTAATCCCTATGTTGCTTTGGGCAGGAGTTAATGCTTTTGTCTTGTTTTTAGTTATTGCCCCAATAATTACAATTGTTGCAGCATCCAACTCTATTCTTTTTAGTGTGTGGGCTGTTATTATGTTCTTATGTTTTCTTGTAGCTAGACCTGGTGTTATATCAGGATTTATTCTTTATTTTGCTAACATATTTGCAGGTTTATTAACGCCGTTTGCTTGGAATATTTTGACAGATTATCAAAAACAAAGAGTATTAACGTTTTTAAACCCAGATCTTGATCCTATGGGATCTGCTTATCATATCATTCAGAGTGTTACAGCAATAGGTTCTGGAGGATTTTTTGGTAAAGGATTCCAACAAGGGTCTCAAACACAGCTTAAATTTTTACCTGTTCAAGAGTCTGATTTTATCCTTTCAGTGATAGCAGAAGAATTTGGTTTTTTAGGAATTGTGGTTGTTATGGCTGTCTTCTTTCTATTTATTAAGACATTGCTTGATATTGCTTTTAGATGTTCAGATTATTTTTCAAGCATTGTTATAATAGGGTTAGCATCAATATTTTTATCTCATCTATTTGTTAATGCTGCTATGACAGTTGGTTTAATTCCTGTTAAAGGGCTTCCTTTACCTTTTGTGTCGGCAGGAGGATCATTCCTTTTGTCATGTTTTATAATGTTGGGCTTAATAACAAACTTATCAGAAAATTCATAATTCACAGTTGAAGTTCTCATGCTATTTCGTTAAGTTTCTCCCTTCTTAGTGATGACAAAAAAAATTTTTTATATAACATCTGAAATGGAGCCTTTTGCTTCAACTTCTTCTTTGTCTGATTATTCTTCTGATATTCCCTTAAATCTACAAGGTCAAGGAAACGACGTAAGATGCTTGATGCCAAAGTATGGATTTATAAGTGAAAGAAAGTATATTCTTAGAGAAGTAATTCGTTTGAAAGAAATCCCATTTCACTTTCATGGATCTGATATGATATGCTCTGCTAAGAGCGCTTTTCTTCCAAAATCAAGATTGCAAGTATATTTTCTAGAACAAAAGGAATTTTTCGGAGATTTAAATAATTTGTTGTACAAATCAAAAAATGGAAGATTTTTAACTGATAATGATAAAAGATTTACTTTTTATTGCATGGCAGCGCTTAAAATGTTACCTAATCTATTTTGGTATCCAAATGTAATTGTTTGCAGCGGATGGACTTCAGCTCTTTTACCAATGTTGTTAGATATAATATCAAAAGAAAACAAAGAATTTTCAAAGATTAAAACAGTTTATTTAACTAACTCTCTTAATGAGGATGTAACGTTTGATACAAAAAGTCTAGGGTTAGAAAAGGAAACAATTTCACCAATTAAATCGTTAAACTTAAATCAGATTGGATGCATGTATGCAGACAGGACTATTGTTGTTAATAGTGAAGGGAATAATATATCATCAAGATTAATGAAATTGAAGGTATTTAAAAATTCAAAGAATTGTTCTGTGGTTAATTTAAAAAGCAGTGAGAATATTGACTATACTCCATTATTTGACGCAGTAGATGATGCAATTAAGATTGCTTAATATGAAAAGAATATATAAAACTACCTTGTTTGTATTGTTCTTTATTGTGATATCTTGTTCGGAAGAAACAATTTTGTATAACGAGTTAGAAAACCCAGATTATACAGTCAATACATTAACCTTGCCCACAGACAAAACGAAAGCTTTTCAGACACAACCTAGCGGTTTAGGCACAAGTACAAAGTTATTTTTTGGGAATTTAAAAGATTCAGAAAATTTATTTTCTTTGGTTGAGTTTACGTTGTTTGGAGGGTCGCTTCCTCCTACACAGTTAAGCGATCTTTTAGCAGATTCAATCCAGGTGGATAGTGCACTAGTTTATTTCCAGACAAGTGATTCTTTACAGTCTTCATCAACTTTATCTTTATATTCAATTTTAGCTGATCAAGATAGCATTTTTTCTGAAGATTCAACCAACTATTATAACCTGTCAAACTATCCAGATTTTGAAGGTCTTTCTAAGTTAATGCATGAGATATCTTTAGAGTCTGTACAGCCTGATACTACTGCTGATGCACGTGATACGCTTAGCTTTTTGTTTAAAGACGATAATCTTGATTTAATGAAAGAATTTCTTGATACCGAACAGTATCCTGCAAGAACAATGATGTTAAAAGCGAGTAGCGATCTCGATCAATTATTTTCTATTGATAGCGAAGAAACAGGAGGTTCATATAGTCCAAAATTAAGAGTATGGTATAAGGCGACCGTAAACGATACAACAACTATTGATACTTTTATCACATTCTTTGGATCAAGAGATATAAGTGTTGTTAAGCCGCCAGAAATTACACTTGAAGACCATAATTATATTTCTCTTAATTCTGGTTCTGGAAGTCGATCAATAGTAAGATATGATTTGGGTATCATTGATAGCCTTGAAAGAAATTCTATCATAAAAGACGCAAGATTAGTTTTGAACGTTGAATCTTCTAACGTAGATGAAGGCGATGATTTTTATGTTGTTGTCGGTGCATTACAAGACACAGTTTCACAATGGACTTTTACAACTCCATTTCTTCCTGAAGTCTACGAAGACGAATCACATGTAGTCGGTGTAGATTTTCTCATATCAAGAAAGATTGAAGATGGTAAAGTTGAAATTCCGGTACAGGCTTTCATCCAATTATATAAAAATGGTTTAATTGAAAATAATGGATTGCAGCTATGGAGTGCACCTGCAAATAGTCCATTTGATAAAGTAAGATTAACTACTCAGGATATAGAGGTTTTATATGTTAAGCCGTAGAATAATTACACTTACTTTATTGATAGGCATATTGTTTGGTCAATCTACAATGAATGGGTATGGCTATGGAATGTTCTCACATAACAGCGATTCATCTTCATTAGGTTCAGGTTCAATCGGATTGTTGCCAACTTTTCAAAACAATGTTTCTTTGTCAAATCCTTCAACTTGGCATAATATGCCATTTACTTTCCTATCCCTTTCTTTTGAAGGGCAAAAAAATTCGTTCAATGATAATTCTTTTAGTAATTCGAACTTGTCCAGTGCAAAATTTATTATACCTGCAAAACAAAAGTTATCTATAGGAATAACTTTTTCGCCATTTCTATCAAGGCAATTGACTGTTTCTGATACCACTTACCAAACATTTGTATTTAGTGAGACCGATACCCTTCAGTATTCTAGATCAAATGAAACAAGTGGCGGATCTTCTATGATGCAATTTGCTGTAGGGTACAACCTCAATGACAAAGATGATATTGCGGTTGCTGTCGATGTGTTATTTGGTTCTTCTAGAAGTGTAAGAAATTTGATTATTGACAACACTGACCACTTGTTACAATCAAGAGATTATTTTACTGGATCATTACTTGGTTTATACTATACTACAAAAAGATTTTCTTATAAAGAAAAACCTTTAATTCTTGCACTAAATTATAATTTTTCATTAAATCCTGTTGATGTAAGAAATGAATCTTATCAAGCGTTTATTGACGTGAATTCAAACAATTATCACGATAGCGCTGATTATCCTACTGCAAGCCAAGCATTAACGCCAACAGATAATACTTTTACAGACGAGATAAAGATTAGTAGTTTAAAAGTTGGCCTGGACTACGAAATATATGATCGTTATCATTTGCAATTTGAGTTTGATCAATGGAATAATAAAGGAAACAACAACCTATTAAGTTCAGTGTATCCTGGATATATCAAAGGAAAAAATAAGTTCAATTTATCTCTTAGTAAATTTGCTAAACCTTTATCAAGCAATTTTTTTGAAAAGACACACTTTAGGGGTGGTGTATTTTTTGGAAATTATGATATCAAATCAACAGGGTTGGAAAAATTAGATAATGTGAGTGAGGTTGGCTTAGCTTTAGGTTTTGGTGTTAAATTTGGATTGACGAACAATCAACTTGATTTAAGTTATAACTTTATACAAAGAGACAATATTTACAAGGTTGGCGTTGAAAATATCCAGGCTTTTAATGTAGGAATAAGCATTGGAGATTTATGGTTTGTAAAGAGAAGAGAGATTTAGGATATAGGAGAATCAATTATGAATAATAGAAATATGTGGAATTTTTTGATTATAAGTATTCTTTTTTTTAGTGTTTTAGATGCACAATGTAGAAGAGGTGAGCAGTTAAGAGTCTCCAATGGCGTTGAGACAAAAGAATTAGATTGTAGAGATGCTACTCGCTTAATTTATAACGAGGGATGGTATCCATATTCTATAGATGATGAAAGAGATGATAGATGTCCTCAGCTTGCAAGTAGTGCTCAACAATATTATGCTACTAGCAATTGGGAATTAAGCTCTAATGCTTATTCTGAACTTATATCTCTTCGATGTGATAAATGGAATTCTGATTGGGTTAATCCTAATGACATATATCTTTATTGGGCTGTTGCTTTAGAGTATTTGGGTAAGTATGAAGAAGCTGAAGCAGCACTTATTGAAGGATTAGAGGAGCTTCCAGACAATACTGAATTGATGAAAAGACTTGCTTATGCGTATAAAAAGCAAGGAAAGATCGATGAAATGATTATTGAATATGAGCGTTTAATGGATGAAGGAGTAGAAGATGTAGCGTCTTTAAGGGATTTAGCAGCGGCATATGGGCAACAAGGAAGACAAGATGAGCAGATATCAACATTAAAAAAGATATTAGATTTTGACCCTAACAATTCTTCTGTACAATCTGATTTGGCAAAAGCATACGAAGCATCAGGCGAAGATCCTTTAGATGTTTTTAAGGATAGATATGAGAACAATGTTGAAAATGCTTCTTATGCAACCGAATATGCAGATAAGTTAATTGACAATGGCGATACAGATGAAGCAATTGACGTGCTTGAGAATACATTAAGCTATAATAAAAGCAATAGCATGTTATATATGAAACTTGGTAAAGCATATAGTGAAAACTCTGATTTTGAAGACGCAGTTGATGTGTTAGAAGATTTATTTGATTTGGATAGAAACAATTATCGTGTTGCAATGCTTATATCAGAAAATAATATGGAAATGGATGAATTTGAAGATGCATATGAATGGGCTCAAAAAGCTATAAAAATTTCCAAGAGCAATGCAGAGTCTTTATCCCATATGGGCAATCTCTATTATAGAGCAATGCAAGCATGTAGAGGGGATAATTTTTCTCGTGCTGATAAAATTGTTGCTTCAATGTCATATAATTATTTTGTGAAAGCAGAAAAGAAAGGCAATTCAAAACATTTCAAACAAAAAAATTGGCTTGAAAGCAATGATGTTTTGTTTGGATATTCTGATTGGTTTATGATGGATAAAGATATTCAAGCTACTGGGAAAGTAAAACCTTCTGGCAGGTGTTATGATTGGGTAAGTGAGTCTTTACCTAAACAAAGTGATTGGTAATTAAAAAATGTCAAATCTGAAAAATCAAGATCCTGATATTTCATCAATAATTGATTCTGAAGTTAAACGACAAAATGATTTCTTAGAATTGATTGCTTCAGAAAATTTTACCAGCAAAGCTGTATTAGAAGCTGTTGGTTCACCCTTAACAAACAAGTATGCTGAAGGATATCCTGGAAGAAGATATTATGGTGGCTGTATCCATGTCGATAAAGCTGAGAATCTAGCTATTGATCGTGCAAAAAAATTATTCAAGGCAGAATATGCAAATGTGCAACCTCATTCTGGATCTTCTTCGAACATGGGTGTTTATTTAGCGATGTTAGAGCCTGGCGATTGTATTATGGGTCTTGACCTTAGCCATGGAGGACATTTGACTCATGGCAGCAAGGTGAGTTTCTCAGGGCAAATATATAATTCAGTTACATTTCATGTAAAAAAAGAAGATGGATTAATTGATTTTGATGATTTATTAAAAAAGGCAAAAGAATATAAACCAAAATTAATTATCTGTGGAGCTAGCGCATATCCAAGACAGGTTGAATTTGAAAAATTCAGAGAAATAGCCGATGAAGTGGGTGCTTTTTTACATGGTGACATATGTCACAATTCAGGATTAATTGCAGCAGAAATGCATCCTTCTCCGTTCCCGCATTGTCATGTGGTTTCTACTAGCACACATAAGACATTAAGAGGTCCAAGAGGGGGAATTATATTATTAGGGAAAGATTTTGAAAATCCATATGGCATCGTTGCTCCGAAAAGCGGTAGAATAAAGATGATGTCAGAATTAATTGATGCTGCGGTAATGCCAGGCATACAAGGGGGACCATTGATGCATGTTATTGCTGGTAAAGCTGTTGCATTTAAAGAAGCATTAGATCCTAGCTTTAAAGAGTATATCAAATCTGTATTGGAGAATGCGAAATGTTTTGCGGAAGAATTTAAATCAAGAGGGTATGATGTGATTTCCGGCGGCACAGATACACACCTAATCTTGTTAGACTTACAAAATAAGAATGTTACAGGAAAACAAGCAGAGCACGCGCTAGATTTAGCAGGTATCACTTTAAATAAAAATATGGTTCCTTTTGATCCAAAGAGCCCTTTTGTTACTAGCGGAGTAAGAATTGGTTCTCCAGCATTAACAACAAGAGGAATGGGTGTAGACGAAGTGAAGACTATTGTAAATCTTATCGATAAAGTTATTGTCGATAATGAAAATGAATCTGTTATTGAATCTGTAAAACAAGAAGTAAAAGAGCTTTGTAAATCATTTCCAATATATTAATTATGATAAAAAAACAGTTATATTTTTCCATCCTTGCGATTTTGATTCTTAATGCATGTTCGGCAAATAGAGATAGGATGTTTGGAGCTGATATTATTGAGTATACAATCCCCTTAACGGCAAAAAATGAAGCAAAAAAGATTAAGAGGGATTCTTTTAATTCTGAAGTTTATTTGGATGCCTCTGAAAAATTAGTCCAATATTCTTACGCAATCCTTATGGATAAAGCAGATAGACTTATGTATGCTGACTATTATACTGCAAGAGAATATTATGGAGAGGCTCTTGAATTGTTTGTTACATCGAAAGATTATATGTTAACTGCTCTGTCTTTGAGGCACCCTAATTTTGATTCTAAAATGATGAAGAAAGAGGAAATCAGTTTTACAAGTAGAGATATTCCATATCTTTATTGGCTTAGCGGATCTATGGCAGGCTGTATATCGGCTAGCAAAGGAGATCCACAATATTTAATTGACTTATCAAATATTAGATGGTTGCTTGAAAATGCTCTTATGATTGAACCTGGTTGGAATAAAGGATCTCTCTATTCAGCTATGATGAGTTTTTATCTTAATGATCCATCAGGCGATAAAGATTCAGAGAAAAAAGCATTAGAATATTTTGAACTTGCTGATCGTGCAGCTAACGGAAATAATATTGGTATTTATGTTACATTAGCAGAAAGTTTTGCTGTAGCAAAACAAGATAAAGAGTATTTTCTTGAATTAATCAATAAAGCATTATCAATGGATGTAAATGCGGACAAAGAAATGAAACAAGCAAATTTATTGTCTAAATTAAGAGGAAAATGGTTATTAACTAGAATTGATGATCTTTTTTATATGTAGATTAAAAAAATGAAAAAAATTATAAATAGTATTTTTTTATTAATTATATGTTCAGGTACATTATTATCTAAGCCTATTGTTATCAAGCTTGCTACGTTAGCTCCTGAAGGAACCGAATACTACAATTTACTTCTTGAAATGGGACAGAGATGGCAAGAAGAGACAAATGGAGAGGTTATACTTCGAATTTATCCAAATGGTGTTGTTGGGCGTGAAAGTGACACTATTCGAAAGATGCGCATTGGGCAGATTCAAGCTTCTGCAATGTCTTCTATTGGTCTTTCTGATCTTACAGATCAGATTCAAGCGTTTACAATACCAATGGGGTTTAAAGACTATGATGATGTAGAGAAAGTCAAAGATGCAATGTTTGATGATATAAGTGATGGGCTTTCTGATAGCGGATTCACGCTATTATTTATGGTTGATATTGGATGGGTTTATTGGTTTTCTGCAGATGAGGTTGCGGTTCCAGAAGACTTAAGAAATGCTAAGATTTATACAACAGCTGGAGACTATGTCACTGTTGAGCTTTTCAAGGAATTTGGCTTCAATGCAGTGCCTGTATCAGAGACAGATATTCTTACTAGTTTGCAAACAGGAATGATTAATACTGTTCAAACTGTACCTATATTATCTCTAAGCTCTGGTTGGTTTGCCTTAATGCCAAACATGTTAGATTTGAAATGGGCTGTATTTATTGGAGCAGTTATTCTTGATGAAAGAGTCTGGTCAAAAATACGACCTGAACATCAAAAAGTAATGATGGAAATCGCACATGAAATTGGTGAAAAATATAAAGAAACTGGTAGAAAAACAGAAGCGCAAGCAATTAAAATAATGGAAGAGAATGGCATGAAAATTACAACCCCAACAGCCGAACAGTTAAAAATATGGGAAGATTTCAAAGAAGAAATTATGCCTGATGTGATTGATACATTTGTTTCTGAAGAGATTTATGAAAAAGTAAATTCTGCAATTAATGAATAGCGCTCTCAATAAGATAGAAAATTTTATCTGTTATTTTTGTTTTGCAATCATTGTTTCTTTTCCGGTTTTTCAAATTCTGTCCAGATCTATTGATTTTTTTTCTATTCCTGCTTCACAAGAAATTGTACAACACATGACACTATGGATTGCGTTTGTTGGTGCAGTATTAGCCACAAGATCTAACAGGCTTTTAGCCGTTGTAAGGGAGCCAGTATTTAAACAGTCTTCTGAATTCAATATAGGTCATTTTTTAGTTCATGCTGTATCGTCTGGAATAGTTTTTCTCCTTGCAGTTTCTTACTTAAAAATGATACAGATTGGAATTCAATATCCAGAATTTGTTGCTCCATTTATACCAGTATGGTTTGCACAAAGTATTATTCCGATTGGATTGTTTTTGATTTGGTATCATATGATAATAACAAGTAGTAATAAATTAAATTACCGCTTGTTTTTAGTCTTCTATTCTTTTTTAACTGTTGGAGTTCTTTATTATTGGCAATTTCCATTTTCAAACGAAATATTGCTAACAATTAAGGTCTTAGCTACTCTTGCATTGGTTGCGTTTGGTTTACCAATTTTTATTGTGTTAGCTACCTTGTCAGTGCTTTTTTTCTTATCAGAGCCTACAGATTGGGCTACAAATTTCGACCTAATTTCCACAATTAGTGATAGCGCTTATCGCATTGTAGTTTCTCCAACATTAGCAGCCATCCCTATATTTACATTAGCAGGATATATTCTTGCTGAAAGTAATATTTCTAGACGTCTTCTAGATTTTTTTCAAGCTTCACTTGGATGGCTTCCTGGCTCTACAGTGGTAATTGTTGTAATATTATGTGCATTCTTTACTGCACTTACTGGTGGATCTGGTGTCACTATTTTAGCTCTTGGTGCTATTTTATATCCTATTTTAGTTGAGGAAGGGTATTCAGAAGTATTTTCTTTAGGATTGATTACAACAGCTGGTTCTTTAGGTCTTCTTTTTCCTCCAAGTTTACCTGCTATTATTTATTCGGTAACAGCTGGTATTAATCCTATCGACTTATTTAAACAGGGATTTTTTCCAGCATTATTTTTGTTATCAGTTGTTGTGATGTACGGTTTTTATCATAAACCAATTTAACAGTAAAGAAATAATT
>CAYZYM010000115.1:0-5988 GCA_964482595.1 uncultured bacterium
AACCCTACTAACTTCAACAGCAATATCACAAGCAGAATTTCCACCACCCACAACCAACACATTTTTATCTTTAAAAATCTTATTATTTTTAAATTGATGTGAATGCATAATTGTGCCATTAAAATTTCCATTATATTTAGGCAATCTAGGGTCCCAATGATGTCCATTTGCAACAATTAACAAATCAAATTCTTCAACTGTGCTATCATTGCCATATTGGATATGCCATTTATCATTTATGCGCTTTGCTTGATGAACCTTTGTATTGAAACGAATATAGTTTTTTAATGAAAAATAATCTACATACGAATTGAAATATTTCAATAGCTGTGGTCCAGATGGATAGTCAGGATAATCATCTGGCATTGGGAAATCTATATATTCAGAAAAATTTTTTGAACTAATAATATGGGTTGTTTTAAATACGCTAGAATGGCCTGTTTTATCTTTATAAACCCAATTTCCACCTATTTGATCGCTCATTTCAAAACAGGTAATATTAATAAATCCGTTTGTGGTCAGATTTTTTAATACGGTAATCCCAGATGGGCCTGCGCCGATAACAGCAATTTTACTATTTAGATTAAACAAACTATTTAAGATTTAAATATTTCTTAACATCAGAAACAACGCTCTTTAGAAGTTTGCTATCGTTTTCTAATAATAGCCTAACTTTCTCTCTTCCTTGAGCCATTTTTTCTTCTTTGTAAGAAAACCAAGAACCTGTTTTGGTAATAATACCTGCTTCTAAAGCAATGTCTAATACGTCTCCGCTATAAGATATTCCTTTTCCGTACATAATATCAAATTCAGTCATCTTAAATGGAGGCGCTACTTTGTTTTTTACCACTTTAACGCGTGTTCTACTACCAATCATTTCAGTTCCTGTTTTAATCGCAGCAATTCTTCGTATATCTAATCTAACAGATGAATAGAATTTCAAAGCTCTACCGCCAGGAGTAGTTTCAGGATTTCCAAACATTACGCCTATTTTTTCTCTTATTTGATTAATAAAAATAACACAAGTATTTGACTTTGCAATTGGTCCTGATAGTTTTCGTAATGCTTGTGACATTAATCGAGCTTGTAGCCCAACAGTTACATCACCAATCTGGCCTTCTAATTCTTTTCTAGGCACTAAAGCAGCAACAGAGTCTATTACAACTACATCTAAAGCTCCTGTAGTCACTAACCTTTCTAGTATATCTAATGCTTGCTCTCCAGAGTCTGGCTGAGAAACAAGTAAATCATCAGTATTACAACCTAAATTCTTTGCATAAACAGGATCTAATGCATTTTCTGCATCAATAAATGCAGCATTACCGCCATTTTTTTGACATTCAGCAACAACATGCAAGGCTAATGTAGTTTTTCCAGAAGATTCGGGACCAAAAACTTCAATCACTCTCCCCCTTGGAACTCCTCCAACACCTAAAGCAACATCTAATGATAAAGAACCTGTTGGGATTGCTTCAATATTTAATTTTGTTTCCCCTCCAAGTCTCATAATAGAGCCTTCACCATACTCTTTAGTTATTTCTTTTTCTATTGTTTCGATTGCTTGACGTTTCTTATCTGACATTTTTTTTCCTTATATTTTAATCTTTTTCTAAAATTTTTCTTAACTCATTTAAACATAACACCACAGTAAGTTCTCGATTAACTTTACGATTTGGAGTCAAATTATACTGCTTAATATAGACATTATTTCTATAAAATATTCCAACAAATATTAAACCAACCGGTTTTTTTTCAGTTCCGCCTGTTGGTCCGGCAATTCCTGTGATACCAACTCCAATATCACTATTTAATTTTTTTGCAATACCAGATGCAAGTTCTGACACCACTTCTTCACTAACAGCTCCGTGTCTTTTCAGTGTCTCATTATCTACTCCAACAACATCGCTTTTAATCTCATTGTTATAGCAAACAACTCCACCATTGAAATAATTTGAACTGCCCGCAACATCTGTAAGTTTAGTGCTTAACATCCCAGCAGTACATGATTCAGCAGTTGCAATGGTTAAATTTTTATTTAGTAATTGATCTGCAACAATTTGCTCAATTGTATCGTTATCAAACCCATAGACATATTTACCAATTTTATCTAAAATTTTTCTTTCTAATTCTTTGATTGCGCTTTCATCTCTGGAAGTTAATCGAATATCAACTCCTAACATTCTATGAGGAAGAAATGCAACATCACAACCATTTGATTTTTCAATTAAATCTGTAATTTTTTCTTGAAGCATTGATTCAGGTATTGCTGTGGTGCGAATTGTTTTACAAACAATTTTATTTTTATTTGTCTTTTCAATTTCAGGTAAAACATAGTTTGAAAACATAGATTTCATTTCTTTAGGTACGCCAGGCAATGCAAAAAAATTGACATTTCTTTGTTTACCTTTAATTGTATTTGACACGCCTTTAAAAAATGAAGCATGCTCTTTGGTGTAATGTAACCCTCTTGCAGTTCCAACCAAATTTTCAATCATGTTTCCTTTCTTAGATTTATAAGCTTGGTTTTTATTAAGATTTGGCATTTTGAAATTTAATTTTTTAAATCTATCGGAAAGTATTGCCCAATATTCTTTATCAAATTCATGCGAATCGTCAAAATACTCAAGGAATGCAGATACTGTTACATCGTCAACTGTTGGCCCTAGTCCACCGGTAACAATAATGTGGTCACACTCCCAAGTCTTCCATTGATATTCAAGTGTATCATAAATAGTGTCAAAATCATCTGAAATTGTATGATGAACATCTACTTTCATCCCCGATGATAATAACTGTTGTCCAATCCAAGCGGCATTACGATCTAGAGTAAACCCGCTTAACAATTCATTTCCAATAGTAATAATACCAATCTTCATTACAGAGCCCATAAATAAATACTTAACATAAGAATAACAATGCCAGAACTTAAGAATGCTGCCATAAGATCATCGCCTATAACTCTCGCATAAGCATCATCGGTAGTATCTGATTTTTGCCACCATAAAGGAGCGGTTTCTGGATCTTCAGTCCAACCTACAGGACCAATTTTACTAATATCAAAAATGCGGAATAGTATAAATGTTATTACAAAGAGCAATTCTTTATTGTTTATATAATCAGGTAAATTAAAAGCAAACCCTCCAAAAATATCAGAAAAAATATCCACTATTATAATAGCAAGAGCCATTCCTAAAACTTCATCTAATACAAACTCTTTTGGATCTTTAGATTTAAATAAAGGTAGTGAACTTTCATATATAGCAGGTGCAAAGAACATTATAACAAAGACAAAAAATATCAATGGATTAGATGGATCTTTGGCCAAAATAGCTGTCAATAAAACCACTAAAGATGCCCATGTTCCACCTCCTGGCAATCTACCCAACCCAAAAAGGGTTGCAAGTTGATACATTCCATTTTTTTTAAAATCCATTTTTGGCCATATAATGTATACCTGTTGCCCCTGCATATATTGCATTTAATCCCATCACTAAATCAATCAATTCTTTTGATGGGTCTGCAACTAAAATAAAAATTACAGCAAGATGCTGAAATACTGTTTTGAATTTTCCATATTTTGAAGTGACCAACGGTTGATTTTTATTGCGTAAGTATTGACGATAAAATGTAATTAAAATATCGCGTCCAATAATGATGCTATATGCCCACCATAGTATTGAACCCTGATACAATAACACAGTTAATACTCCAATCATTAAAATTTTATCTGCCAATGGATCAAGAAAATTTCCTCTTTCATTGACTAGATCATATTTTCTTGCAAAATAGCCATCAAGAAGATCACTGATGCTACAATAGATAAATAGAATCGATGCAATGAAAAAATTATGGACAAAAATAAAATAAATAACAAAAGGCGTAACTAGGATTCTAGAAAAAGTAAAAAAATCAGCAATGTTCAATTTAATTCCACTCTTTCTTTAATCGCTGTTGCAACTGTTTTATCATCGATATATTCTAAATTACTTCCAACAGGCAAACCAATTGCAAGTCTAGAAACTATCACATTATGATCTTTTAATATTTTTTGTAAATACATTGCTGTTGCATTGCCTGATGTGCTTGGATTTGTTGCAATAATAACCTCTTCAATGCCATTATTAATTCGTTCTAACAATTTATCAAAAGACAACTCAGAGGGTCCAATACCATCCAATGGAGAAATTGCTCCGCCAAGAACATGATATAAACCATCATAACTATGAGTATTCTGAATTTTAATCGCATCTTCAATATTTTCAACAACACAAATGTGTTTTGTATTAGAGGCTAAACTGCAACTGCATTCCTCGTCTTTTTTAAGAAAAATCATTCCACAGTTATCACAAATTGCTAATTCATTATCAATATTATTTAGAGATGAGATAAGATCTTTCGTAGTATTTGCATCAGAATGAATAATAAAATATGCAATACGTTCTGCACCTTTTCTTCCAACGCCAGGAAGTTTTGTTAAAGCATCAATTAATTCTTCAATATATGATTGGATATTAGCCACTATAAACCTGGTAACATGTCACTTAAACCACCAGTAACAGATTTAAATTTCTTTGCTGCAGTGTCTTTTGCTTTTTCTAATGCATCGTTTGTAGCAACTTTAATTGCATTATCAATTACATCTTTATTGCTACTAAGAAGCGTTTCATCAAGCGAAACACCAACAACCTTCATATCTGCAGTCATTCTTACAATACATGCACCATTTGAAGCAGAACCTTCTACTTCAATTTGCTCTAACTCTTTTTTGACTTTATCCATTTGAGATTTCATATTTTGTGCTTGTTTTAGCATCTCTTTCATATTCCCAAACATTACATTGTATCCTTTCCTTCAAATAATTCCACAACATCATTTTGATCGACAGAGTTTGAATCCTCTTCCTTGTCATCAATTTTTTGCACTTCTGTATCTACAGTAATTTTTACAGAAAGTGAGATGTTCAACGTTTTACTAATACATTCTTCAACAAAATCTAAATTATCATTCATTAATTGTTGGTTAAATTCATTGCTGTCATATGAAATCAATTCAAGCGTATTTCCCTTCACGCCCTTAACAATACATTCGCTTAATAGAGCATGAATAGATCCTCTTTCACTTGCAATCACTTCTAAAACTTTTTTCCAACCATTTTTTATATCACCAACTGTTTCAGTTTTTTCTTTTTTTTCTTCTTTTTTTTCTTCTTTTTTCTCTTCTTTTTTCTCTTCTTTTTTCTCATGTATTACTACATCTGAATCTAAAAATTTTTCAATATCTATACTTTTATCAAATTGTAAAAACTTCATTAGTGTCATTTCAAAAATTAAAGTTTGATCGCTAAAACGTTTAATTGAAGCATACATTTCTGATAAATTGTTTGATATGCGAACAAGATCCTTTAATGACCAATCATATTTATTGTTCTTATAAAGTTTTTTCATTTCTGGAGATACGCCAACTAAATCCAACCCATTCTTGTAATGCATTAATGTTAAGTTTCGAATATGACCAATCAACCCTCTAATTAGATCTTCAATAATGTATCCATTCTCTTTAATGTGTTGAATGCTTTCAATCAATTTTTCCCCATTTTTTTCATGCAAAGCGTTCGTGATGTCAAAATAAACCTCTGTTGGAATTATCCCTAAGATATCGACAACAATTTCATTGGTTATTTTTTTATCACTGAAAACTAAAATTTGATCTAAAAATCCTAAAGCATCTCGCATACTTCCATCTGACTTAGAAGCAATTAATTCTAATGAGGATTCATCAATTTTCACTGATTCTGCTTTTAAAATTTCTTGTAATCTTGCTTTGATAACTTCATTAGTTATAGGCAAAAAATCAAACCTTTGGCATCGAGAAATGATTGTCTGTGGCACTTTGTGAACATCTGTAGTTGCCATTACAAACTTTACATGCGATGGCGGTTCTTCAAGCGTTTTTAATAATGCATTAAACGCTTGTGTTGTTAACATATGC
>CAYZYM010000116.1:0-3848 GCA_964482595.1 uncultured bacterium
GTTAATGTTTTATCAGCTTCAACTTCTTCATACAATTCTGTATCAAGAATAATCGCTCTATATAGTTTTTGTAAGTAGTCCATTAATTTTTCCAATATAAAAATAAGGTATTCACTGTCGTAATAATTATGATGGTTGCAATAATTATATGCTCAGGGAAAGTTTGGTCAACTTTATCTGTATAATATATGATATCATTGACAATAAAAGCCATGACTCCAGCAATAATACAAGTTGTTAAAAGAAATTTTTTGTTCATTTTTTATAAACTTCCTTCAATACAAGTGGTGTCAAATCCTCCTCTTGTATTGTATATAGAAGTTACTTTTAATCTATTGGTATTGAGAAGTTTTTTTAAATCAGAATAAATTTTTTGTGTGACTGCTTCTTGATAGATCCCAACGTTTCTAAAACTAATGAAATAATATTTTAATGATTTCAATTCCACACACTTTCCTCCATCAGGATAATATTCAATAATAATTTCTGCTAAATCAGGTAGCCCACTAAATGGACAAACTGCGCTGAATTCTTTTGTCTTTGTTATGATATACTGATCTTTGCTATCAAATTCAAAAGTCTCCAAATAATTAGGATTGATATGGTCAATTGGATCAAATTTGAATTCTTTTCCTTCTGCTTTTGCCATTATTGATTCCCTTTATATGTGCATGAAGAATCATTGCTCTCACTAACAGTGACTTCGCTTAATCCTTTTAAATGAGGTGCTAATTTCTCCCAAATCCAAATCGCAAGGTGTTCTGTTGTTGGATTTGATAAATTTTCTAAATCATTTAAATATTGATGATCGAGAATTGATTGTACTTCATTATTATAAATGTTATCTATATCAGAAAAATCTATCACCCAACCTTTTGACTCATCTATCTTCCCACTTAATTTTATTATAACTGAAAAGGTATGCCCATGTATTTTGCTACATGGATGACTATCTGGAAGGCTAGTTAATTTTCTAGCAGCATGAAATTGATATTTTCTAGTTAGTTCAAGCATATTATTTCACCCCAATTATTTTATGTGTTTGTAGACTTAATTTCCACGATGGGTTTTCTATGCAATAAGATACACATTTTAATATATTATTTTGCAATTCTTTTCCATCCATTGGCTGAATACTAAAATGAGTAAAATCGAATGATTCAAATTGTTCTGGATTAAAGTTTTCTTGAGGATAAACTAATTTTAGCTCATCACCTTTTTTTAACAATAAATCAGCATTTTTTTTGGGACTAACACAAATCCAATCAATCCCATTTGGAGGCATGATAGTTCCATTCGTCTCAATAGCAATTTTGAAATCACAATCATGTAACGCATCAATTAACTTTTCATCTAATTGGAGCAATGGTTCTCCACCTGTAAATACAATATATTTTTCTTTTTTGTTTTTTGGCCAACAACTTTCAATTTTCTTAATTAAATCAGTATGTGATTTATATTTTCCGCCATTTTCTCCATCGGTTCCAACAAAATCTGTATCACAAAAATTACATATAGCTTTTGATCGATCTTTTTCTAATCCTGACCATAAATTACATCCAGAAAAACGACAGAATACGGCATCTTTTCCAGTGTGAAATCCTTCCCCTTGAATTGTGAAATATATTTCTTTAACTGTGTAACTCATTGATATATAGTTGGATCAGATATTTCAGCTTCTAAAAACCCTTTTTTACGAAGGATACAAGCATCACATTCTCCGCAAGCTAAACCATCTACAGATGGATCATAACAAGAATGTGTAATACTATAATCAACACCTAGTTCCGTTCCTTTTATGATAATATCAGACTTTGTTAAATCGATTAATGGGGTATGGATTTTTATTTTTTTGTGTTCTTGTGTGAATTTGGTTGCAAGGTTAGCCATTTTTTCAAATGATTCAATATATTCAGGTCTGCAATCTGGATAACCGCTATAATCAAGCGCATTAACACCAATAAAAATATCATAAATTTTGCTCACTTCGGCATATGCTAATGCATATGATAAAAATATTGTGTTACGTACAGGAACATATGTAATTGGAATTTCTTTGCCAATTTCAGCATTCTTTGGAACATCAATATTATCTGTTAAAGCTGATTTTCCAAATTGAGCTAAGTCAATAGTAATTGTTTTATGATTGTTAATATCAAAATGATTAACAATTTTTTCTACTGACTTTAATTCAAACTTATGTCGTTGTCCATAATCAAATGAAAGTGTGTGAACTGTGAATTTTTGATTTGCAATTGCCAGCACAGTGCTAGAATCCAGGCCTCCACTTAACAAAACAATACAAGGATTCATATATTAACAATGCTCAAGTGTTTCTTCTGAAAGCATTTCAACCACTTTGCTTAAATCTTTGGTTTTTTTGTACATATCAAGTTGTCGATCAGCACTTGTGCCTTTTTCTAAGATAGTATTGATGTAAGCAATTTCTTTTTGTGTTCCTAATATTTCAGCAGCTTCTTCTGCTATCCCAAGCATTTCTTTAATCAGCTTTTTACTATTTAATTCTTTAGTCAATCCCAAATCAATCATTTTACCATTAATTCCATGTCGCATTGAACGCCATTTATTTTCATAGATAAATGAATCTCTATAATCTCTCCAACTAATATTGCGTTCACGATTCTGTATCATTGTAGCAACAAGTGCTTGAATTAGTGCAGCAATAGCAATGACTTCATCAACCTTAGTTGTAGAATCACACATTCTAAATTCTATAGTAGGAAACTTATAATGTGGTCTTATGTCCCACCAAATTTTTGAAGGATTATCAATACATTTTGTTTCCATCAGCTGATCTACAAACTTATCATATGATTTTGCAGAGCTAAATTTTTCAGGAATTCCTGTTCTAGGCAAATCTTCAAAGACAATACCTCTATATGATTTAAATCCTGTATCTTCTCCTTGCCAAAATGGAGATGAAGTAGACAAACTTAAAATATGCGGAATAAAATATCTCATTTGATTCATAACATCGATTCGCAAATCACGATCTGGAATACCAATATGAATATGCATTCCAAAGATCAATAATCTTTTTGCAACAAATTGCATCGTATCATAAAGACCGCGATATCTTTCCTTATCAGTTCGCACTTGATCTTCCCATCGTGAATATGGATGAGTACCAGCAGCAATAATTTTACAATCATTTTCTTGTGCAAATTTTGAAGCTATTCTTCTTAATCGAATTACTTCTTTTTTAGCCTGTTGAATATTTTTGCAAACTTTACTAGTTACTTCTAACTGAGACTGAAGAAATTCAGGAACCATGCTATCTTTAAACAAAACAGCATCTCGTTCTAAAAATTCAGCAATATATGAAGTTAACTCACCTGTTTCAGGATTGATAACTTGATACTCTTCTTCAATGCCAACAGTTAATTTTTTGATATCCATTAGTTATGTATAATTTAAAAAAAAATAGCTTATAAGATTGCTGATAAATAATTTGCAACAAATGAGTAAATCCAAATATAAAAATGTTAAATCTTTTTATTATTTAAAAAATACTCTTCTGCTTCTCATTCCAAGAGTATTCTATCGTTTAAAACTGAAATCAGAATTAAATAGATTAAATCAATATGATAAAGAATATATTTTATCACGAGTCAATTATTACAATAAAATCAATGATAAATTTGCTGTATCAACTAATGCAATTACTAATAAACAATTACGAAAAAGACAAATTAGAAATCTTTTTACACACTACACGCAATCATCAAAAGATGAGGTTATCACTAGAAAACACACAACTTATTTTTTTGATTTATATCAATTTTTCTCATTTTTCAATTCTAAGAAAAAATTAGATTTTATTTTTG
>CAYZYM010000117.1:0-2887 GCA_964482595.1 uncultured bacterium
CCTTCACAAATCTCCAGAATAACCTTATTATATCTAATCAGAATTTCTAGTGTATTGTTTTTTATTTTACCAATATAGATAGGTCCTAATGCTCCTAATCCATCACCTGATAATACCGCATGAGCATTATCCCATTTTTCATGAATAGTAGCCACATTATGTCTCAAAACATCTTCATCCATAATATCATCATGGACCAAAGTAAAATTATGAAGCAATTCTACACCCATAGCAGCATTCATAGTGTCTTCTATATCATTATGAAAGATATCCCCTAGAAATTGCACAATGATTGGTCTAAATCGTTTCCCTTCTGATTGTATTATGTGCTTAATAGGTTCATACAGATAGGACGGATTATTTAGATTATGAAGTTCATTCCACTTTTGAGAAAAACGATCTCTATATTGTTCTATATTTTTAATCTTCACTAAGTTCTTCTAATATTTTTTTGGTATGTTTATAGCCATCTTCTGCAGAAGGTTTCCCTGCTTGATAAACACTACAATTCTCTGTTTTATGCATTACTTCTGCTAAAGGATAATCATTTCCACCTTCCATTGTTCTGTCTCCAATAAAAATATATTCTTCATCTGAAAAATATTTTTTTATCTCATTAAGAACTTGCGATTTATTCATTCCTTTTGGTGTAATATCAATTGAAATCTGTCCACCAATAACAGCTTCAATATCATGCCATTTACTATTAATTTCATTTGCAATAGATACTCTTTCACCTACACTATTATCATATTCAAAATATTCCATTCTTTGCTCTAAAGAACAATCTCTACCCACAATGCTAAAGTTTAACATTGATCCCCTATCTTCAATATGGTTTCCTGTCTTAGTAGTATATTCACTGTTTTGTAATTTTTCTTCTAAGAAATTCAGCAAATCTTGTGGAGGATCAAATTTGCGATTATATACTTGTTCTCCCTTTACATAGAATTGATTTCCACCGCAAGGAAATATACCTGCTGAAAAATCTAGAATATAATCAGGTGCTTGTTCTTTAATTTTTTCTAGATTACTGCCACTAACAAGATAAAAAATATTTTTTTCAGCCCATTGAGAGAAAAATTGTTCAAAATCCTCTGTCATCCTTCTTCGTGAAGGAGTTAGTGTTCCATCTACATCAAATATATATATTTTTTTCATTTTTTCTTCCCCGCTTCTATTGTTGAAAAATATCTTTCTGCTTCTTTTTTAATATGAGGCGATAAATATAAAGCAGAAATCATTGTTGGAATTGCCATTAATGCAAACATTGAATCAACAATATTCACAGCTAAATCCAATGAAAGCACAGATCCAATCACTAATGTAAACACATAAAATATTCTGTAATAAAATTTTGAACCTACACCAAAAAGATATGATGCGCACTTGCATCCATAGTATGAATAACCAAACATCGTAGATAAAGTAAACACTACAACCGAAAAAATAAGAATGAAATCTCCAACAGGGCCTAAATGATTTGAAAAAGCTTTCTGTGTTAAGCTCACACCTTCAAATTGAGTTGTAGTCCAATCGTTTGATAATAAAATAACAATACCTGTAATAGAACAAACAAGAAGCGTATCAATAAAAGGTCCAATCATTGCTACAAGACCTGATCGAATTGGTTCATCATTCTTTGATGCGCCAATCGCCATTACCTCTGTGCCCATACCAGCTTCATTAGAAAAAGCTGCTCGTCTAAATCCTTGGCTAATAACTATAGCAATTCCCACAAAGCCTCCAGCCACAGCACTTCCCTTAAAAGCACTAATAAATATCAATTCAAATATTGATGGAACAAGTGTAATGTTTGAAAAAACAATAAATAATCCTGCAGAAAGGTAAACTAATACCATTAATGGTACGAGCCTTGATGCCACCTCAGCAATACGCTTTAACCCTCCAAAAATTACAAGTGACACTACAACGGCAACAATAATGCCTATAGTTAAATCTAAATTGAAAGTATTGGTGATGTTGGAGTTTAGTTTTATAATCTGATCAGACAAGATTTGTGTTAACTGGTTTACTTGCAATAATGATAGACACCCAACAAGACCTGCAATACTAAACCAATAAGAAAGGAACTTAAATTTTTTGCCCATTCCTTGTTCAATAATGTACATAGGGCCACCCTGTAATTCACCTTCAGAATCATGTCCTCGAAACATAATTGCTAAAGAGCAGGTAAAAAACTTTGTTGCCATTCCAACAATGGCACTAACCCACATCCAAAAAAGTGCCCCAGGTCCACCAAGAGAAATTGCAACAGCTACTCCTGCAATATTTCCAATACCAACAGTGCTGGATAACGCAGTAGAGAGTGCTTGAAAGTGACTAATTTGGCCCTTATCATCTGGATTATCATACTTCCCTAGTAGGATGTCAACAGCATGTCTGAAATACCTGAAAGGAGTCAATCTAGAATAGACAAGAAAGAATATTCCACCGCCAATTACTAAATTAGGGACACCAAAATTGCCCCAAATAAAATTCGCAAAGTCTGCAAAAAAATTGTTAATTAAATCCATCATTAAGTAAGTTAAGAATATAATGAAAAAAATTGATTATTATATTCTAAGAGAATTCTCAATAATATTTTTACTTGTATCAATATTTTTTGTTCTGGTTTCTTTTATTGTAGATGTTTTTGAAAATCTGAACAGATTTATAGATAATAATGTTACGAGTGATATCCTTGTGGATTACTATGTCGCTTCTCTTCCAGAGATGGTTAGCGTAAGTATCCCAGTAACATGCTTAGTTGCGTCAGTATTTACCTATGGTATGATGGTTCAAAGAAAAGAGTGGTTGGTATTTAAATCATCAGGATTAAGCCTGTATCGACTTGCTCTTCCAGTTTTATTGATTGGTTTAATGA
>CAYZYM010000118.1:0-1595 GCA_964482595.1 uncultured bacterium
GGGTTCGCTTAATAAATCAAAGCAAAAAATTAAGCTATCTCATTTTTATGACACCATTCAGCTAACTATGAGAAATGTCTACTGATGATGGGCTATAAGCAGTTAAGCTACAGCCATTTGGCCATAATCGGCACTTAATAAGGTTTAGAAGTTTTAAGAGTTACTAAGCTCTACATGCCACCTAAAGCTTCTTGCTAAAATGTCGAAACCGGTCGCCCCCAATTGTCAAATATCATCAAAAGATAATACTTTTTTTAGAAACAAAAAAGGCTCCGTAGCGCCAACCGCGGAACCTTTCGATTTGTTGTATTTGTTTAAAATACTAGCCTAAAAGACTATGCATAAGGTAATAGAGTTTTATATAATTGTGCAATACTTAAATAAAGTTTTTATAAAAATTATGTTTTTTCCATTACCAAATAACGATTCATGCACTTAAATTTACCTACTTTTGCCTCCGTAGCTCAATTGGTAGAGCAGGGGCCTTTTAAGCCCTTGGTTGTAGGTTCGAGTCCTTCCGGGGGTACTATACCCAAAATAGGTGGAGTATCGTTAAAATGTCAGAATTCCATAATAAACATATCGGACCTCAAAGCGACCACATTGAAGAAATGTTATCTTTTCTTCAAGAAAAATCACTTGAAGATTTAATTAAAAGGATTGTCCCAAAAAACATTTTAGACATTGACGAAAACTCTATTGGGAATGAACAATTTTCTGAGAATAAAATACTTGCACATGTAAAAAATATTGGAGAAAAAAATAAGTTATATAGATCATTAATTGGACAAGGATATTATGATACCATTACTCCTAATGTAATTTTAAGAAATGTATTAGAAAATCCAGGATGGTATACTCAGTATACTCCATACCAACCAGAAATTTCACAAGGCAGACTTGAGGCACTATTAAACTATCAAACGATGGTTTCAGAAATCTGTAATCTCCCAATTGCAAATGCATCTTTATTAGATGAAGGAACTGCAGCAAGCGAAGCAATGTTGATGCTATACAGAAAAAATAAGACTGAATCTAATAAGTTTCTGATTGATCAAGACTGTTTTCAACAAACAATTGATGTGATTGTTGCAAGAGCAAAGCCTTTAGATATTGAAGTTGAAATCTGTAATTACAAAGAAATGAATTTTGATAATGCATTTGGTTGTATTATGCAATATCCAAATCGATTTGGTGAAATTGATAGCTCTCAGTCTTATCATTCAATTGTTGAAAAAGCACATCAATTAGGATGTAAAGTTGTTTTTGCAACTGATTTAATGTGTTTACAACTTTTTGAATCTCCAGGATCTCTTGGTGGGGATATCGCTGTAGGAAATAGTCAACGTTTTGGAGTGCCACTTGGATTTGGAGGTCCACATGCAGCATTTATGGCTACATCAGATGAATTTAAGCGTGATATTCCTGGAAGAATTGTTGGTGTATCAAAAGATAAACATGGCAATCAAGCATATAGGCTCACTTTACAAACAAGAGAACAACACATAAGGCGTGAAAAAGCTACATCTAATATCTGTACAGCTCAAGTATTGCTAGCAATTATCTCTGGGATGTATGCAATCTTTCATGGTCCA
>CAYZYM010000119.1:0-2764 GCA_964482595.1 uncultured bacterium
TTATTTAATTTTTTATTTAATTTTTTCAAGCTATCAGCTGACTCTAAAACAACTTCTTCATTTATAAATGCAATATTGTGCAACTGCTGTTGATTTGCAATAATTGCATCAATATCAATAGCATTTAACAGGTCTGATTGATTTTTCTTATCAAGCTCTCTTTTTTCAGAGGCTTCTTTCAAACGATTAGTGGCATCCATTTCACTTTCAAGATAAGAATCAACATACTGACCTGTAATAGCATGCACCCTTCTTACTCCAGATGCAATCGCTTTATCTTGTGTTATCATAAATTTACTAATCTTCCCAGTAGATGAAACATGCGTTCCTCCACATAATTCTTTTGAGAAAGAACCCATGGTCAATACCCTAACTTTTTCTCCATATTTCTCACCAAATAAAGCAGTGGCTCCTTCTTGTTTTGCTTCTTCTAAAGTTTTTATTTCTGTTGTTACTGGTATATTTTCAGCAATCTTATCATTAACAAGCAAATCAATTGCTTCCATGTCATTTTTAGCAAGTTTATTAGGATGCGTAAAATCAAATCTTAAATAATCTGGACCAACAAGTGATCCTGCTTGGCTAATATGAGAGCCAAGGATATCTTTTAATGCTTGATGCAATAAGTGTGTGGCAGAATGGTTTGATTTAATATCTTCTCTTCGTGAAGCATCAATCTTACAATCAACACTAATATCTTTACTCAACGCACCTTTTTCTAAATCACAAATATGAATGATAGAATCACCACTTTTTTGAGTATCAATCACATTTAAAGAAAAATCTTTGCCTTGTATAGAACCTGAATCACCAACTTGTCCTCCAGATTCTGCGTAAAAAGGAGTTTTATCTAAAACAACAAAAATCTGATTATCTTCATTTGCCCACTTCATTATTTTGCTTTGACTTTCTTTTGAATCATATCCAATAAATTCTGAATGATTTCCAGCATTATCTACAATCCATTTAACATTACTTTTATCAAAAGTGAATTTTTGACTACTTTTTGCGAGATTTTTCTGTTTCTGCATTGCTTCATCAAAACCTTTTTTATCAACTTTCATTCCTTTTTCTGCCGCCATCAATTCTGTTAAATCCAAAGGAAATCCATAAGTATCATACAATTTAAATGCATCGGAACCGCTTATAATTTCAGAAGAGTTCTTTATAATCTTTTCAAATTGAATAACACCTCTTTCAAGAGTAAGAAGAAAAGATTCCTCTTCATTCAATATTGTCTGCTCTACATGTTCCTGTTTTGCTTTGAGCTCAGGATAAGAATCAGACATTGTGGAAACAACTGATTGGACTAATTTATATAGAATTGGTTCGTTAATATCAAGATTCATTACAAATTTAGATGCTCTTCTTAAAACTCTTCTTACAACATAACCTCTACCTTCATTTGATGGCAATACTCCATCAGCTATGGCAAATGATAGCATTCTAATATGGTCGCATATAACATTATACGTTACTTCATTATCAGTATATTTTGTTTCCGATATGTTTTCTAAATTTGATATCGTTTCTGAAAATAAATCTGTTTTATAATTTGAATTTTTACCTTGAAGAACAGAACAAATTCTTTCTAGTCCAGCTCCAGTATCAACATGTTTTTTAGGTAAATCTTCTAAAGTGCCATCTTTTAATCTATTGCTCTGAATAAAAACTAAATTCCATAATTCCCAGTAATCAGAAGAATGATTCACATGACTTGCATCTTGATTATCAACATCATCTCCAACATAATAATGAATCTCAGAGCAAGGACCACAAGGACCAGTTTCTGCCATTTCCCAAAAATTATCCTTCGCACCTGATTTTACAATCCTATCTTTATCAATATCAGTCTCTGTAGCCCATAAATTATATGCTTCATCATCATCTTCAAAAACTGTAACCCATAAACAATTTTTATCCAACTTCCAAACATCTGTGAATAATTCCCAAGACCATTGAATTGCTTCTTTTTTATAATAGTCTCCAAAAGACCAATTCCCTAACATTTCAAAAAAGGTGTGGTGAAAACCATCTCTTCCCACTTCCTCTAAGTCGTTATGCTTTCCACTAACTCTAATACATTTTTGACTATTCACAACTCGTAAGTGTTTTGGATCTTCTGATCCAAGGAAAATTGGCTTAAACTGGTTCATTCCAGCATTTGTAAAAAGTAAAGATTTGTCACCATGAGGAAGGACAGGTGCACTTTCAACATGATGATGTTCTTTATCTTCAAAAAATTTTATAAATGATTGTCTAATTTCTTTACTGTTCATTTGTAGGTTATTTAAAAGAATCTAAACAAATAATATATTCATTATTATCAAAAATATTAGCTAATAGAATTCTCATAAAAACGTTATAAATTATTACCATGCTTAGATTGATATTAGCCTGCTTTTTAATTTCTTCTGTATTCGCACAAGACAACAAGATTGCTCAACAAGATATTGATTCTAGAGATAATGGAACACTCATAAAATTGAAATCACCAAAAAAAGTGGATTTAAAAAATATTACAGCATGGTATTCTTCCGAATGGTTTTATCTGACAATCTATGATGCAAAAAGTGATAGTACGAAATTGGCTAATACGCCATTAAATAAAATCGTAAGAAAGATTGAAGTTCTCAACAGCGACGAATCTACACAGATTGCATTACAAGTTAATGAATCAATTGAATCGTTTGAAATTATGTCGCCATCAAAAAGAGAAGTGTCATTCATTCTGCGTTTTCCTCAAGAAGAAATAAAAAGCGAT
>CAYZYM010000120.1:0-5434 GCA_964482595.1 uncultured bacterium
GGATCAAAATTAGATCCACCTTTACCGCCACCCATATTTAAACCAGTTAGGCTATTTTTAAATACTTGTTCAAATGCTAAAAATTTGAGAATGCCTAAATTCACATTAGGATGAAATCGAAGACCTCCTTTGTAAGGTCCGATAGCTGAATTAAATTGGATTCTATAACCTAAATTTACTTGTACGTCACCCTTATCGTCTACCCATGAAACACGAAACAATATAGACCTATCAGGCACAACAATTCTATCAAGTATATTTGCGCTTACATAATCTTTATTTTTTGTAGCAACATTCCATATAGAACCAATTACTTCTTCTACTGCTTGGTGAAACTCTGGCTGATCTTTAAACCTATCAACAACTGTATTCAAAAAATCTTGTTTCGATTTATATTTCATTTCTATCCCAATGTATATTTAACTTACACCAAAGTTTAAAGTTACAAATTAAAAAAGTGAATACTTTTCTTATAAAAAATTTAGACATTTAAAGTGAAGTAATATAACTTCAGGAACTTATGGCGGAGTAGCTCAGTTGGTTAGAGCAGCGGAATCATAATCCGCGTGTCGGGAGTTCAAATCTCTCCTCCGCTACACCCTCTATGAAATTGATTTCTTCCTCAGTTAGAATTGATTTATAATACTTGTTTGATAATGATTTTTTGTAAGATAAATCATGCTGAACATCTTTTTTTGGCATTGATGTATTTCCAGAATTTAACCTTTCAACTTTTTTTAGAATCTTATCTGTGCATTTTTCATCTAACCAATTAAAAAGTTTTTTAATTGAATCTTCAGGTTTTATTGAAAAACTATCTTGATTGAAAAAATAGATATTTTCTTTTCCATCAATTCTATGTTTAAAAATACTATAGAGTTGGCAAAATTGAAGTGCTCCCAAAACAGATGATGAAATTGAGCTGTTATCAATCTTTTCTATATTTTTAATACCTATACTTTGAAAATCTTTAATTAATCTATCATATTCAGGAAACTCCCATCCCATTCTCTTAAAACTGCCAGCTAATGGTAAAATTGGTCTTTCGCACATCACTATTTTATAACTATCAGAGAGATATAAAGATGCAAATACCAAAAATGGATCTTTAATGATTAATTTATTTCTATTAGGAGAAAATTTTGATTTAAGAAAAGATAAAGAAGATTCATTTCCAAATAACGTTTTAATCGTTTTTTTTATAACAGAATCATCTTCCTTGATACCTAACTTAAATTTGGCATTAAGATTAAGAATGCTATCAAGAATATTATCAAAATTGCTCTTTTCAATATTTACACCAGGAATAAGATAATTCTTTTTAACATATGATACACCCTGAGAAGCATTAAAAGGCTCATAAACCATGTTATATCCATCAATAGAGGATAATATATCCCCTAATACTGTTGTGGCTGTTCTGGGTAAACCAGAAACTATTATCGCATTCTTAGAATATTTATTATTTTTTGACATGGGCAAATTACAATCTGACATTAAAGAAACAATTTATCAAGAAGCAATTTCTAAAATTAAAAAATCTGAAAATGAAATTAATTTGGATAGAATATCAAATATTTTATATGACATGTTTGAAAATTGGAATTTTTGTGGTTTTTATATAAAAAAAGGCAATGAACTGGAGATCTCTTATTATAAATCAGATCAAATACCATGCAGTCCAATAAATATGGATGGAGTTTGTGGAAAATCAATTACATCTAATAAAACAATAATAGTTCCTGATGTAAATGAATTTCCAGGACATATCGAATGTGACCCAAACAGTAAATCAGAGATTGCTATTCCATTCTCTAGCTATGTATTTGATATAGATTCAAAAGAATTTGATGATTTTGATGAAATTGATGAAAAATATTTAAAAAAGATAATTCAGATGATTTAATTATCTTCTGATTCTACTTCTTCAGAAACCGGCTCTTCAACAACGTTATCTGCCTCTAGATTAAATTTATCAACGAATTCGATTAATGATACTTTTGCAGCATCATTAACTCTGCTACCAAGCTTGATAATTCTTGTGTAGCCGCCTGGCCTATCAGCATAACTAGGACCGATAACATCAAACAATGTTTTTACAGCATCTTGGTTTTTTAAACTTCTTAACACTTGTCTTCTGTTATGCAAAGTCGCATCTTTTGCTTTAGTAATCATTGGTTCAATAAACCTCTGTAGCGCTATAGCTTTTTGATGTGTTGTCTTGATACGTTTGTGCTCTATTAAAGAGCTTGCCATATTAGACAACATCGCTTTTCTGTGAGAAGCGTTTTTGCCAATCTTTTTTGTTTTAACTCTGTGTCTCATCGCTTTCGCTTTCCGCTGTTTCGCTATCAATATATGGAGTAATGTCCATACCAGATTTCAAGCCCATACCTTCAAGTTTTTCGATTAGCTCATTTAAAGATTTTCTACCGAAATTCTTATATGCCAACATTTCAGATTCATCTTTTTGTACAAGAGCACCAATTAAAGTAATACCTGCTGCTTCAAGACAGTTGTGACTTCGCACTGAAAGTTCCATTTCATCAATTGAAGACTCAAGCAGCTTACGAATTTGTAGAATTTCTTCGCTAACTGGCTTATCAATTTCTAACACTGAAGGATTGCTAATAGAATTGATAATATTGTAATGTTCAGACAATACTGAAGAACAATAACTTACCGCATCTATTGGAGTAATAGATCCATCAGTAGCAACATGTAAAGATAACATTTCTAAATCTTCTTTTGCTCCTGGCAATGGAGAAACTTTAAATGCCACTTTAGTTACAGGATTAAAAATACTATCAATTGGAATAAGTCCTACAGGAGAATTGTTTAATTTGTTTTCTTCACTTGATTTATATCCCTTCCCAATACCTAGCCTTAACTCTAGCTCTAAAGTAGTATTTTTCTCAATATCAGTAATATATAAATCTGGATTTAAAATAGTGAAATTGTCACTTGCTGCTTGTATATCAGCTGCGGTAAAAGTTTTACCTTTAATTTTCAAATGCACAGGCTCAACGCTGCTTTCAAATAAATGAAATCTTACTTCTTTTAAGTTCATTAAAACATCAGCTACATCTTCTTTTACGCCATCCAAAGTAGAAAATTCATGTAAAGCACCATCAATTTTAACATTGGTAATTGCTGCACCAGGCACTGCTGTAAGTAATGCTCTTCTAAGCGAATTGCCAATAGTAGCCCCATAACCTCTCTCTAGAGGTTTTATAGTAAATTCGCTAGAATTATCGCCTGTTTCTTTATGTGAAATCTTAAATTTTAAATTATTGCTCATTATATTTTCCTCTTATCTTGAATAGTATTCCACTACTAGCTGCTCATTAACTGTTAAATCAATCTCTTGTCTTTCTGGATAATTAACAAAAGTTCCTGACATCTTCGCTTTATCCAATAAAAGCCAAGATACATTCAAATCGCCTTTAACCATTTTAATTGCATCTAGTACAATATCTAATTTTTTACTTTTATCTCTCACTTCAATAATATCACCTGGTTTCAACCTGTATGAAGGGATATTTACTTTGCTACCATTTACCATAAAATGTGCATGACTAACCAATTGTCTAGCAGATGGTCTTGAAGGAGCAAACCCTAATTTATACACTACATTATCTAGTCTGGATTCAAGCATAACTAATAAATTTAATCCTGTTTCACCTTTCATTTGTGCTGCTTTTTTAAAGTAGTTTCTAAACTGTTTCTCAAGCATACCATACATAAATTTGATTTTTTGTTTTTCCTTTAATTGAACAGAATAAGTTGAAAAACGTTTTCCAGATTGTCCATGTTGTCCAGGTCCATATCCTTTCTTGGATAATAGTTTATCAAACTTTGAATTTCCAAAAATATTGACTCCAAGCTTTCTAACTAATTTTCCTTTAGGTGTATTTAATTTTCCCATACTACTACACTCTTCTCTGTTTTTTAGGCCTACAACCATTATGTGGCAATGGAGTAACATCCGAAATTGCTGTTATTTGCAATCCAGCACCTGACAAAGCTCTGATAGCAGATTCTCTACCTGCTCCAGGGCCTTTTACTCTAACGCTAACTTGCACTAATCCCATCCCTACAACCTCATTTGCAACTTTTTCTGCTGCAATAGATGCTGCATATGCAGTATTTTTTCTTGAACCTCTAAAACCTGCTTTTCCAGCAGTGGCCCATGCAATAACATTTCCACCCTGATCAGTAATTGTAATATTCGTATTATTAAATGTTGCTTTAATATGCACAATGCCTTTTGAATCAACTTTTTTCTTCTTTTTCGATCTAGTTTGTGTTGCCATATTTATACTACTGCTTTTTTACCAAGCCCTACTGTTTGTTTTCTTCCTCTTTTTGTGCGAGAATTAGTCTTAGTTCTTTGTCCTCGCACAGGAAGAGACTTTCTATGTCTCAACCCTCTATAACTGCCAATATCTTGTAATCTTTTAACATTTTTTATATTATCTGTTCTTAATTCACCTTCAATTAATAATTGTAAATCAACAATAACTTTTCTAATAGTATCTTCTTCTTTTGTGCTAAGATCACTCACTCTAACGTTAGGATCAATATCAGCTAATTCACATATCTTTAATGCAGTCGTTAGTCCAATTCCATGAACATATCTTAAAGAATAAGCTATTTTCTTTTCTTTTGGTATGTCTACACCTGCTATTCTAGCCATTATCCTTGCCTCTGTTTGAATCTAGGGTTCTTTTTATTGATAACATAGATACGTCCTTTTCTACGTACAATTATACAATCTCTAGTTCTTTTTTTAACTGATGCTCTAACTTTCATAATTATTGCCTAAATGTAATTCTTCCTCTAGTTAAATCATATGGAGAAAGCTCTAGGTTTACTTTATCTCCAGGTAGCATTTTGATAAAATGCATACGCATTTTACCGCTTACATGTGCAAGAACTTCATGTTCTTGTCCGCCTAGATTTATTGTCACTCTAAATCTCGCACCTGGTAAAGCTTCCTTAATAACTCCCTCTACTTCTATTGATTCTTGTTTTGCCATACTATGTTAAAATTCTGGGTTGGAACTTAGTAATAAGAATTGAATGTTCAAAGTGTGCACTTGGCTTACCATCTTGCGTCCTAATTGTCCAACCATCACTGTCTGTTTTAATATGTCTGCTACCTAAATTAACCATTGGTTCAATTGCTAAACACATGCCTTCATCTAATACAGTAACATGGTAAGAACTGCTTGGTACAGAAAAATTAGGAATCTGAGGATCAAGATGAAGTTGAGTGCCAATCCCATGTCCAACTAACTCTCTCACTACAGAATATCCTTTAGATTCCACATATTCTTGAATCGCTTTACTGATATCATACACACGATTTCCCGCGATAGCTTTGCTGATTCCTATTTCCAATGCCTTTCTTGTTGTATCTAACAATAAT
>CAYZYM010000121.1:0-18791 GCA_964482595.1 uncultured bacterium
GTCGATACAAGACCTAAATCATGTAAAACATGGTGCCAAAATCTTGCATATAATAAATGCAGTACGGCATGTTCTTGTCCTCCGATATACAAATCAACTGGCATCCAATATTTTTCTTTGTTTTTTGCCCATGAAGCATCATGGTTGCTTGGATCAGTAAAGCGCAAATAATACCAGCAAGAACCTGCCCATTGAGGCATAGTATTTGTTTCTCTAAGTCCAACAATATTATCATTTTCGTCTTTACTTCAACCCAATCATTAATGTTAGAAAGTGGTGATTTTCCAGAATCTGATGGCTTATAATTTTCTACTTCTGGTAAGATGACTGGTAAATTTTCTTCTTTGATTGTTTCTGGGCCATTATCAGTATGAATAATTGGGAATGGTTCTCCCCAATAGCGTTGCCTAGAAAAGAGCCAATCTCTTAATTTATAATTGGTTGCACCTGCTCCTAATCCTTCTTTTTCAATATATTCAATAGTTTTTGTAATAGCTTCTTCTACAGTAAGACCATTAATAGATAAGGTTTCAGAGTGTTCAGAGTTTATAATCAGTGCATTTCCTTTTTCAGTAAATGCTCCTTTTGTAATATCTCCCCCTTCGACAACTTCTTTGATTGGTAGTTTATATTTTGTTGCAAAATCCCAATCACGTTCATCATGACCAGGAACAGCCATAATTGCACCGGTTCCATAGCTAATAAGAACATAGTCGGCAACCCATATCTCCATTTCCTCTTTACTTAATGGATTGATGGCATAAGATCCAGTAAATACACCTGTTTTATCCTTGTTAATTTCTGTTCTATCAAAATCAGACTTCTTTTGTGTTACCTTAACATAGTCTTTTACGGCTGTTTTTTGCTCTTCAGAGACAATTTTATCAACAAGTGGGTGTTCGGGCGCAATAACCATATAAGTTGCTCCAAATAGCGTATCTGACCTTGTTGTATAAACTTTAATCGGATCCTCTGAAGAATCTTTGATAGAAAAATTGATTTCTACTCCTTCTGATCTTCCAATCCAATTACGTTGTAATTCTTTAATATTTTCTGGCCAATCTAAATCATCAAGTCCTTCAAGGAGAGATTCAGCATATTTAGTAATTCTTAGCATCCATTGTTTCATTGGTGTGCGATAGACAGGATGCCCTCCAATTTCTGATTTTCCGTCTACTACTTCTTCATTAGCTAGCACTGTACGCAATTCTGGACACCAATTCACCGCTACTTCTTCTTGGTAAGCAAGTCCTTGGTTGTATAATTGAAGGAAAATCCATTGCGTCCATTTATAATAATTTGGGTCTGTAGTATTAATTTCTCTTTCCCAGTCATAAGAAAACCCGATTTGATTGATTTGTCGTTTAAAATTATTCACATTTTCTTGTGTTGTTTTCTTTGGATGGGTTCCTGTTTTAATAGCATATTGTTCTGCTGGAAGTCCAAATGCATCCCATCCCATTGGATGCAATACATTAAATCCATTCATGCGTTTAAAGCGAGCAACGATGTCTGTTGCAACATACCCAAGTGCATGCCCTACATGAAGGCCTGAACCCGATGGGTATGGAAACATATCTAGAACATAATATTTTGGCTTATCGTTTTCTGAGGTTTGAAACGTGTTATTTTCTGACCAATACTTCTGCCATTTTGCTTCAATTTCTTTATGGTTATAACTCAAAGTTAATAGAAAAGTTTAATTTGTTTTATCCAATCTAAGATGATTGCATTTACATCGATGGGCATATCGTCACTTGATCCATAAGAATCGCTTCCATATCCAGCAGAGCTACCACCTGTTGTAGAAGAAAATGTTGATCCACTTGCAAATGAGTCTGTCATAGGACCTCCTACTTCATCATCTTGCAAGATTGACCTAGTCTGGATTTTTGCATAGACTTTTTTAGTATTTGGATCTCGAAAGATAATATAAGATTCTTTTGGGTTTGCAACAGATCCATAGTATGGATCAAAAGCAAAATCTTGAAACAAGATTTCTACCTCACAATTGCCATCAGTTTCTGGCGGCAAAATTTCAAATCCCATAGCTACCAATTCTGATTGTATAGCTTGAATATGTTCAACCATAAATGGATCCTGTACATAATCATTAATAAACTCTTCAATCTTATTATTTTCACTAAGTTTAGTCTTTTTTCTTCTAAACTGCCCATGTAGGTCAGCAGTGAAAACAATTAACAACAAAAATGCTAATAAATATGTGAATTTTTCTAATCTCATTTTAATCTCCTGTATAATACGCTATATTGCGCAACTGGTTAATCCCCTCTTTTTATAATAATCTTGATGATAATCTTCTGCGCTATAAAAATTAGTTGCTGATTCTACTTCTGTCACTATTTTATTTTGAAATTTTCCTGATTCATTAATTTCGTCAATAGTATCTTCTGCCAACTTTTTTTCTTCAGAATTGTTATAAAATATTGCAGACCGATATTGGGTTCCTACATCAGGTCCTTGTCTGTTTAATGTAGTGGGATCATGTAATTCAAAAAAAGTATCTAAAAGTTGTTTATAAGACACTTCTTTAGAGTCATAAACAACTTCAACTGCTTCTGCATGACCTGTTATTCCAGTGCAGATAAGCTCATAGGATGGATTTTTAACTTTTCCACCTGTATACCCAACAGTTGTTGATATTACCCCATCTAAGTTTTGGAATGTAGATTCCACTCCCCAAAAACACCCAGCAGCAAAAAATGCTTTATCATGATTATTTTTTTCTTGTGCCATAATTGTTCCAAATAAACTAACTAAAAGTAATAAAAAAATATATAAACTACTATTTCTTGTAATCATAATATATCCATGCTCCAATTATTCCCATAGGAATTGATATAATTGCACCAATTACTGGTATTAAAAAAGACGCAAGAAAGATACCTGTTCCCACCAATAAGGTATTTAATACTTTCATTGATCATCATTATTGTCTGGTTCTTCATAATTAAATTGGACTCTAATCCAATCTAAAGAAGTTCTTCCTATAGAATCACTTACCCATGCCCTAACAATGAAGAGATTATCAGATGATTCAGTGCAATATTCGCTACAAAAATCTGTGAAATCAAATGTATAATCAATGTCATATTCAGTAGGCATCAAACCACCAAGAGGACTATCAAAAAAATACTCAGAAAGTATCTCGGTATCACCTATTTCAAGAAAAATGCCTTCAATAGCAAAATCATCTGTAACGCTTATATCAAAATTAATTGATTGTCCTGATGCATAAATTGAATCTGTTTCAGGAGAATTAATTATAATCTCTGGTGGCAACATATCATACGGTGATGTTGGTGAAGAAATGATAGTTTTTACATCTTCGTCACATGATAAAACAAAGAAAAATATGCTTATATATGTTATAATTTTTTTCATCTTACCGCTCTTGGCTGATTAAAACCTAGTGAAAAAACCGACGCCACAACCAATGCTATAACAGTGTGAGCTAAAATTAAATATACAAAATTGGTAAAAAATCCTAGATATATAAATACAAGAACAGCTCATGCTCGTAATACCTCTACATTATTAGCATAATTTCTTCCATCAAGCAATAGTGCGTTTGATATTGCTAATGTTGATACTAGTATTGCCACCCCTGCCATCTCCTGATAAGCAAATTTATCAATATTAAACAACATCAATATGGTAAGTCCATTAATCATACTGAATTGAAAGAATGCAAAAACTTTTTCCATAGTTGTGATCTCTGGATCATATTTCTCAAAATTGTCTAAATCATTCTTTTCAACGGGATATTTTTCTTTAACATCATCCGGTCTCCATGCAGGTGGAGAAAACCATACACGTATTTTGTCTTTAAATTTTTTTGTTCGATAGGAATCTAGAACCATTTGATAAAACACCTCAATATTCGCCCATAAAGGGTTAAATGTTTTTAGCGGCTTAACTGTACCATAAACAGGCTTTAAATCGTCTCTTTCATCAATATAGGTTCCAAAAATACGATCCCAAATAATAAATACTCCTCCATAATTAGCATCCAAATAATCATCGTTTTGCGCATGATGAATTCTATGATTAGATGGAGTTATAAATATATATTCTAAAACCCCTAATCTTCCTATATGTTCAGTGTGTACCCAAAATTGATAAATCAAATTTATTCCAGCCACTGTGACAAATACATTCGGTGGAATTCCTATGATAAACATTGGTAAAAAGAATATCCACTTCCAAAGAAAGCCAGTGCTTGTCTGTCTCATAGCTGTTGATAGGTTAAATTCTTCCCCATGGTGATGAACTACATGTGTTGCCCAAAAAACTTTTATTTCATGGTGTAAGCGATGCATCCAGTAATAACATAAATCATACATAAAAAAAGCAGTCACCCAAACCCAAGTTTCTGTTGAGTTTAATAAGCTTAGATTAAACTCTTCGGCAACATATGTGTATACAACATATTGAAAGCCCAATCCAAGCAATGGAATAAATCGACTAATCAAGCCTAGTGACATGCTAGCTAGTGCATCATTGATTCTATAATTATTCTCTCTCTTAATAAGGCCATAAATAAATTCAATACCCACTAAAAGCATAAAAAAAGGAATTGCATAGGTAATTAACGGTGAACTGTCTTGACTAAACATATTACGATAATTTAATAATTTTTTTTATCATAGAAACCAAAAAGTCTCTCAGTGAATATATCTACTCACTTGAAGAGACTCTTGGTTGACTACCTATAAACTTATAAACAGAGATAAATAATTGTCAATGTCTATTTAGTTCATTAAGTATACTTTTTAGCTCATCTCGCACTTCTTCAAGAACGGATTTATCAATACTTTGCACTTTTCTTGTCATTCCACCTTCATTAGAAGATCGTTTTAATTCTTCAATTGCTCCTTTTATGGTAAATTTTTTATCATAAAGCAATTCTTTAATATTCAAAATTATTGAAATATCCTTTTTTTTATAAATGCGATTTCCTGCTTTATTCTTTGATGGGCTTAAAGATGGAAATTCACTCTCCCAATACCTTAATACATAAGGTTTAAGTTCGGTTAGTTCACTTACTTCTTTAATACTGTAATATAGTTTTGAATCTGATTCATGCATTGCTTTAACTACTTAAATTATTACTTTAACTTTATAACATAAATTAAATATTAAAGTAATACTTTAACAATACAATTTAAAGAATTTTATCGGAATCAGTGTAATCTAGACTATGAGCTGTTGCAACTTCCTTGTTTGTAAGGAATCCTTTATAGGTATTTAACCCCATTATTAGCTCATTATCTCCTTTTACACCATTATTGTTTGCTAGACGCAATATAAATGGTCTTGTTGCTTCATTTAGTGCATTTGTTGCAGTAAATGGTACTGCAGAAGGAATATTTTTTACACAATAGTGAATAATATTATCCACATCATAAGTAGGATTGTCGTGTGTTGTTGGTTTTGAAGTTTCAAAGCATCCTCCCTGATCAATAGAAACATCTGATAAAATACTCTTTGATTGCATTAATTGTAGCATTTCTCTTGTTATAAGAGTTGGAGGTTTTGCTCCTGCAGTTAATACAGCTCCTATTACAATATCCATTGTAGGAAGAAGCTTATTAATCGTTTCAGGTGTTGATATTAATGTATTTGCTTGAGGATATTGTGCTTTTATATCACTTAAACGTGATTCATTAATATCAAGAATAGTAGTATTCGCACATAAACCAACACTCATCTGCAATGCATTTACTCCAACAATTCCTGCTCCTAAGATCAAAACATTTGCTGGATCAGCAAGCGAAGTTCCCGATATAAGCTTCCCTTTACCTTGATTATTCTTTTTTAAAAGTGAAATACAGTCTAAAAGTGATAATCTACCTGCAATTTCACTCATAGGTTTTAACATTGGTAGCTCACCATCAACGTCTACTGTTTCGTATGCAATTCCAATAACGTTGTGTTCAAGAAGTTTTTCTGTTAATTCTTTTGAAGAGCTTAAGTGAAGATAGGTAAAAATAGTTTTACCATTAAGAAGTTCTACTTCTTCAAATGACGGTTCTTTTACTTTAACAATTAATTCTGCTGCATTAAACACATCTTCAGCATTATTAAGTATAGAACATCCTATTTTTTCATAATCATCGTTTTCGTATCCACTGTCTGATCCTGCGCCATCTTGAATGAATAATTTGTGACCATTTTCAATAAGGAGTTGAGCAGTTTCAGGATTTATTCCAACGCGATATTCTTGTGGAATAATTTCTTTTGGCACACCAATGTTCATGAGCTTTTACCCTTGTCTTTTATTCAGGTTTGTCTTTAAGGCGTTTTATGCTAAAATTTAGACGACCTTGTTTGTCAATTTCGAACAGTTTTATCTTAACTTTATCACCAACAGAAACAACATCTTCTACTTTGTTTACTCTTGTCCAATCAAGCTCCGAAATATGTACCAACCCTTCTCTGCCGGGTGCAAACTCAACAAAAGCACCAAAATCAAGTATTTTAGTTACTTTACCATCGAATACAGATCCAACCTTAGGATCTTCAACAATTGCTTTAATTTGCGTTACTGCAGCATCTAGTTTTTCTTTGTCAGAAGAAGATACACTTACTACGCCATCGTCATCAATATTAACAACACATTCATTCTGTTCTTGAATTGCTTTAATATTTTTCCCTCCAGGACCAATGATTCCACCAATCTTCTCTTTATCAACTGAGAAAGATACAATCTGAGGTGCATGTGGTGACAGTTCAGATGGAGCGTCTAATGCTTTATTCATTTCTTCTAATATATGTAATCTGCCTTTGTTTGCTTGTGCCAAGGCATCTGATAGTATTTCCATTGGTAGTCCAGGAACTTTTAAGTCTAATTGAATAGCACTAATACCATCTTTTGTGCCAGCTACTTTAAAGTCCATGTCTCCATAAAAATCTTCTGTACCTAAGATATCGCTTAAAACAGCATATTGATCACCTTCTGTAATTAATCCCATGGCAATTCCTGCTACATGTTCTTTAATTGGCACACCAGCACACATTAATGCTAGAGATCCACCACATACAGATGCCATAGAAGAAGATCCGTTGGATTCTGTAATCTCTGACACCAATCTTATTGTATAAGGAAAATCTTCAAGAGAAGGCAAGATTGGTTTGAGCGATCTTTCAGCCAAATGACCATGTCCTACTTCTCTTCTGCTTGTAAATCCGATTCTTCCTGTTTCTCCTACACAATATGGTGGAAAATTATAATGGAGCATAAATGATTTTTTATAATCACTATCCATTGAGTCAATAATTTGTTGATCTCTACTTGTTCCTAAGGTTGTAGTAGCAATCGCTTGCGTTTCACCTCTAGTAAACAATACCGAACCATGAACCCTAGGAAGGATATGAGGTACAATAGTAATTTGCCTAACATCTTCAAGGCCTCTTCCGTCAACTCTGACTTTCTTTTCTAATACTGTCTTTCTAACAGCATTTTTAAACATATTCTTTACAAAAGTTTTTACTTCTGGATACAGAACTTCATCTTCTAAATATGGTTCTAATGCTTCTTTTTCTATTACATTATAAGCATCATCTCTTTCTTTTTTAGATGAGATATCAAAAAGGCTATCAATTTTAGGCAAATAAGTGTCATTAAGAGATTTCTCAACCTCGTCACTTAATATTTTTGAATCATCAATTTCATATGAATTATCAAATTGATCTTCAAATTCTAACTGTAAATCAATGATATCGTTAATTCCAGCAATTGCGAAATCTAATGCATCTAAAATAACTTGTTCAGGAACAAAATTTGATCCACCTTCGATCATACATATTTTGTCTTTTTTACCTGAAACCATCAAATCTAAATCAGATACTTCCATTTCTTCTTTTGTTGGATTTAAAACATAGTTTCCATCAATAAATCCTACTCTCACCGATGCTATTGGACCATCAAACGGAACAGGAGATAGCAACAATGCTGCTGATGCACCAATCGCTGCAATCGTGTCTGGATTATTTACTCCATCACTTGATAGTGTGGTTAGCATAATTTGTAATTCATTTCTATAATTTTTTGGCATTAAAGGTCTTAATGGCCTATCTGTGAGCCTAGAAATTAAAACTTCATTATCAGTTGGTTTTGCTTCTCTTTTAAAGAAGCCTCCAGGAATCTTTCCTCCAGCATAGTGTTTTTCTCTATATTCTACTTGCATTGGCAAGAAATCTATTCCTTCTCTAGGTTCTTTTGAACAATTAGCACACGCTAATAGTGTTGTTTCGCCATACGTTACTAATACGGCACCTCCAGACTGTCTTGCAATCTGACCGGATTCTATTACTAGCTTTTTACCAGCTATTTCTTTTTCTACTTTTATCATTATTCTTCTTTCTTTCTTTTTTATTATAATCCTCTTATCGATAGTTTTTCTATTAATTGTTTATAACTATCGCTGTTTCTTTTTTCTAAATATTTCAGATGTTTTTTTCTCTGAGATACTAACTTAACCAAACCATGCTTAGAATGAACATCTTTTTTGTTCTTTTTCACATGATCTGTTAATGATCTAATACGATCGGTAAGAAGCGCAATTTGAGCTTCGCTACTACCCGTATTTTTTTCATCAAGACCAATGTCTTGAAGAAGTGTTTTTGTTTCTTTACTATACTTCATATTTCTCCTTAGATGAATTAGTTAACTCAATACATACTTCTTCATCTTTTTTAATTTGTTTTACCAACTCTTCTTGGCTATCAAATTTTCTTTCATCTCTAATTTTTAATAAAAATTCGATATAAAAAATTTTATCATATAAGTCGCTGAATTTATTAGATAATATGTGAACTTCCATAACAAATTTTTTTTCATTAAAAGTTGGCCTAAATCCAATATTGCACATCCCAAAAAATGATTCATTGTCTAGTTTTACCCTTGAGAAATATACTCCCTGCTGTGGAAGAACTTGATTTTCATTTAAAGGAACAAAATTAGCAGTTGGATAATTTAGCAATCTTCCTCTATGAGCACCATGAACAACACTTGCTTCGAATCCATAAAATCTTCCAAGCAACGATGGGATACTATCTAATTTTCCACATTGAATTAGCTTTCTTATTTCCGTGCTAGAAATTGCTTTTTCTCCAATTTTTCTCACATCTGGAACAAAGAGATCAATATTATTTTTATTACAGAAATCTTTAATAAATTCTATATCCCCTTCTTTATTGAATCCAAAATGATGATTTGTACCTACTGCAATTAATTTTGGATTAAATATATCTTTAATAATATTTTGTGCAAAATTTATAGCAGTTACCTTGGAAAACTCTTCTGTAAAAGGAATAATAAATACTTTATCAATACCCATTTTTTCTAATGCGTTTAGTTTTGATTCAGTGCTTTGAACGTTAATTGGCTTATTTTCATTTCTAAGGATATAATATGGATTTGGATCAAATGTAATAACACAAGATGGAATATTATGTTTTTTCCCAAATTCAACTATATAATTGATAACATCTTGATGTCCTAAATGGATTCCATCATAATTTCCAACAGTAATAACTGATTCTTCCATTGGTTTTATGTCTTTTATTGATGTTATAATTTCCATTTTTCCTCAAATTTTTCTACTGTTAATGATTCGTCAATATGGAAAGGGCCTACTTTTGTTCTTGTTAGCTCAATCAGATGACCTACTGTGCCAATTTTTTCACAGATTTGCTCAGCTAACACCCTAATATATGTTCCAGAAGAGCATTCAACTTCAATTAACAGCTTATCATGTCCATCGAACGAGCAAGAAAGGTCTTTAATCTCAATCTCTTTTGGCTTTCTTTCTACAGAAATATTCTTTCTAGCTAATTTATATAATCTAACTCCATTTACTTTTCTAGCCGAATACATAGGAGGTTTTTGCATATGTTTTCTAATAAAAGAATTTGCCAATACAGTTAAATCAACTTTGTTCATATCTGGAATATTTTTTTCTTCTACCACAGATCCAGTAAGGTCTTTTGTATCAGTTTTTTGACCCATTTTTATAATTCCTGTATATTTTTTATCATACTCTATAATTTCTGATAATTTCTTAGTTGATTTACCGATACCGAGCACTAAAACTCCATCTGCAAATGGATCTAAAGTTCCAGAATGCCCTACTTTTTCAGAGGTAATTTTCTTGACTTGTTTTACAACGCTAAATGATGTGTAAGTTTTTGGTTTATATAGATTATAAATCATTTAATGAATTTTATTTATCAGTTTGTTTATTTTTTCAAATTCTTCAAACGAATTATCATATATAAACTTTAACGTAGGCATAAATTTTAGCTTAATTTGGCTTGCAATATATTTTCGAAAAACAGGAACCATTTCATTCAATTCTTTATCAATCAATTCAATATCTTTTGTTGGATTAATAATACTATAAAACACATTTGCATGTTTTAAATCTGCGGTCATTTTTATAGAAGAAAATGTTAGAAAACCATATTTTCTCAAATCAATATCTTTTGATAAGATTTGATTAATAGTTTTCAAGAATTCTTGTTCAACTCTTTCTACTCTAGAAAATGGTTTTGTATTCACTTTTAAGACAGTTTTCTTTTAATCTCATTAATCTTATACGCAATAATTCTATCTCCAGGAAGATATTTCTTTATTCCTTCGACGCCGATACCACACTCTAGTCCTGCATCTACAGTATTAACATCATCTTTAAAGCGTTTTAGTGATGATATTTTTCCTTCGTTAAGAATCTCTTCTTCTTCTCTAATAACTTTTATCAAAGAATCACGAGTAATGCTACCGCTTTCAACTTGACACCCTGCAATAAAACCAATTTTTGGAATTTTAAATGTTTCTTTAACAATTGCTTCTCCAACTACCTCTTCAACAATATCTGGCTTTAATAAGCCTTCAACGGCAAGTTTGATGTCTTCTACTGCTTGATAAATAATATTGTAAGATCTGATTTCTACATTGCTCTGATTTGCTTGTAATCGAGTATTAGAAGGTATTTGAACATTGAAACCTAACACAACAGCATTAGAAGCTTCTGCGAGTAGCACGTCAGATTCTGTAACATTTCCAACTCCTTTATGGACAATGTCAATTCCTACTTCATCATTCTTTATTTTTTCTAAACTTTCAGCTAATGCCTCAATAGAGCCATCAGAATCTGCTTTAATAATAATGTGAAGATTATTAACGTCTCCTTCTTTAATTTGAGCCGAAATAGAATCTAAAGTGTTCTTTTTAATATTGGACAGTTCTATTTCTCTTTTAATTCTCTGTCTTTCGTTTGCAATCTTTTTTAAATCGGATTCATTTTCAACTTCTGCAAAAATATCACCAGATTGAGGAACTTGATCAAAACCAAGAATTTGAACAGGAGAAGAAGGTCCTGCAGTTTGAACGCGATCATTCCTTTCATTCATAATTGCTCTTACTTTTCCTGGAAAATTATTACACATAAAAGGAATGCCTACTTTCACTGTCCCTTTTTGCACTAAAATAGTAGCAGTAGGACCTAGTCCCTTATCTAACCTTGAATCAATAACAATCCCCTTGCATAAAATATCCGAATTAGCTTTTAAATCAAGAACTTCAGATTCAAGAAGGATTGCTTCCATTAAACCATCAATGCCTTCTCCAGTTTTGGCAGAAGTATGAATACATTGTATTTTTCCTCCCCAATCCTCTACTAACACATCTTTCTCTGATAGTTCTCTTTTAACCTTGTCTATATCTGATTCTGGTTTATCAATTTTATTAATAGCAACAATAATAGGAACTTCAGCTGCTTTAGCGTGATTAATTGCCTCTATCGTTTGTGGCATAACACTATCATCTGCTGCAACAACAAGAATTACAATATCTGTAGACTTAGCTCCTCTTGCTCTCATTGCTGTAAAAGCTTCGTGGCCTGGAGTGTCTAAAAATGTAATCTTATTTTTATTATAATCAACCTGATATGCACCAATTCTTTGAGTAATGCCACCAGATTCACCTGCTACAACATTTGTCTCCCTTATATGGTCTAAAATAGATGTTTTACCATGATCAACATGACCCATAATTGTAACAACAGGAGGACGACTAGAAGCATTTTCTAATTCTTCTTCTGAGTGTGTAGTAACAAACAAATCATCTACAACCTCTTCAACTTTGTTTATCTCAACATCATATTCTTCTGCAATTAATTCAATAATTTCCCATTCTAGTCGTTGATTAACTGTTGCTAAATATCCTATTTGCAAACATTTTGCAATAATTTCACTTGGAGCAACATTAAGAACTTTTGCAATTTCATCTACGCTAGCATATTCTGCTAATTGGATAACTCTTTTTTCGCCATCTACGTCTTTATCAGTTTCTTTTTTTGATTTTTTATGGACTTTTTTCTTTCGACTTGAATCAATTTCTGCTAAAGTTTTTTTCAACCTTTTTTCTGCAGATGCATCAGTTTTCACTTCAGATGATTTTCGAGTCTTTTTCTCTTTTTTGGAAGAAATATCAGTTAAAGTAATTTTTCTTAATTTTTTCTTAGGCTCAGATTTTTTTGTTTTCTTTTTATCTTCATCTTTTTTTGTTTTCTTTTTCTCTTCATCTTTTTTCTTTTCATCTTTTACAGATAAAATTTTAAACTCGCTAACCGTTTTAGTTTCCATTTTTACTTTAGAATCATGAATCTCTTTTCGTACCTGTTCTTTTCTATCTCTTTCAGCAGAACGCTTATCTTTTGCAAATTCAGTATAAATTAACTGTTGAGTCTTGCCATCAATTGGAGACATAGGACTTTTTGCTGGTATATTTTTTGATTTTAGAAAATCTAAAATATCATTATGAGATATATTAAGCTCTTTAGCTAAATCAAAAACTCTTTTTGAATCACTCATTAATCATTTTCCTCTTTTTGAGCTTCTTCTACAGGTTCTTCTTCAGCAGGTGTTTCTTCTTCCGCTGGAGCTTCTTCGATAATTACCTCTTCCGGTTTATCTTCTTCTGGCTTGTTTTCATCAATAAATATATCAACTGCTACACTTATAGAGTCTATTTCTTCAATAGAAAGCTCTAAATCATCAACTAAAACTTTCTTTTTTGCTGATAAATAGTCTGATACAGAAACAATACCAACTGATTCTAACTTTTTAATTACACCCTTTTTAATGCCATTTAAAGTATCGAGATTAGTTTTTTGATAGAGCAAAATTTCTTCATACTCTTTTTCTGTATATGCATCAATAGTATATCCTGTAAGCTTAGAAGCTAAATTAATATTTACACCACTTCTGCCAACAGCTGTATCTAAATCACCTTCATTAAAGATAGCGATACAATAGTTCCTATCATCATCAATATATAAATCGATTGGTTTTGCTGGAGACAATGCTCGTGTTATAAATATTTCAGATCTCTCAGAAAAGTTAACAATATCTATTTTTTCATTATTTAACTCTCTAACAATAGCTTGAATACGACTTCCTCGCATTCCAACACATGCTCCAACAGCATCAATTCGTTTATCTACAGAATGGACTATAATCTTACTTCTTTCTCCAGGTTTTCTAGCAATGCCTTTAATCTCAATAATTCCATCTTCAATCTCAGGCACTTCCATTTCAAATAATTTATATAGGAATAAATCATCGCTTCTAGAGATAATAATATCTGGGCCTTTTGTAGTGACATCCACTGATTTAATAAGAGCTCTAATAGTGTCCCCTCTTCTGAATCTTTCCGAATATATTTGCTCATTTCTTGGCATTCTTAATTCAGTATGTTCAATGTTCACAAAAGTGTTTTCTCTGTGAACTTGATGAACAGTTCCTATTACAACTTCACCAATTCTTTGAACATAATCTTCATAGATATATTGTTGCTGCACCTCTCTTGTTCTTTTATTTAAAAACTGTCTAGCATTTGCAACTAATCTTCTACCAAACCTAGCAGGATCAATTACTTCAACAAATGTATCACCAATCTTTAAATCAGAAAGCTCTGGTTCAAGTTCTAAAGCTCTTTCAAGAGTAATTTCAAAATGATCATCATCAACATGATCTACAATAGTTTTTTCAGCATAGATTTCTATTTCGCCTTTGTCAAGATTGACAATAACGCTACAATTCTCTGAGTCTCCTGTTTCTTTATCAATAATAAATAAAAACAAATCTTCTATTATAGTGCCTAGCTCAGAACGCTCTATATTCTTGTCTCTAGCAATTTCTAGAAAAATATCAATCAAATCTCTATTTATCATATACCATCCTTATATTTTATTGTAACAAAAATGGGCCGTAGCCCATTAAAAAATACCATTGGAATATATTTATTAAAATCCGTTTAAACAAGAAACTTAGTTGAGAGCCAGCGCCATCCCATATACATACTCAAATATCTCTTTATAAGCACTGCTTTCAAGGGTAATATTATCTAATATTTCTAAAGCTTCTTCTTTATTGTTATCGCGAATCATACGTTTTGCTTTTAGGATAGAGATATAATTTTTTTCTGTCATAGATGTTGCATTTTTTTGTGCTGAATTAAATAAGCTTATTGCTTTATTTGAATCTTCTTCCATCTGAGCTAACATAATATATGCTTCTGTTTTTAAGTTAGGATAATCGAGTCTTTTCACTGACTCTTTTAATAAAACAGATGCTTCTGCGTAATCATTGCTAACAAATGCAATTCTCCCGAGATAAAATTTTGCATGATTTGCTGGCTTTGTGCCTTTATGATCTTCAATAATCATTGATAATTGTAATTCTGCATTCTGAAAATCGCCTTTTTCGAAATAAATCATTGCATTACTTAATGCAGTATCTCCTTCAAGGTTTGGTGATTTAGAGACATCCCAAGCTTGCCATGTTATAAAAACCACCAAAAAAAACAGAAAAACAGGATTTAAGACGATCTTATCAAGCTTGGTATATTCTGATCTTTCTCTATAACTTACCTTAATCGGTGTAGTTAAAAAATTTAGTATTTTTTCTATCATATTGATCTTATTTCCAATAATTAAATAGCTTATATAATTTTGGCTTAATTTTAGATGACAATTTACCACTAGAAACTGTTTTTGTTGCATCTTTTCTTAATTCCTTTTGTGTCGCTATATCAAGCTCAGAAAAGCTTTTACAATCAGTTGAACAGCACTCATTATAATTGGCTGCACACTTGTCACATTGAATAAAGAGAATATGACATGCATCATTTGCACAATTTGTGTGAGAATCTGCTTTTTCTCCACACTGATGACATTTACCAATAACATCTTCAGTAATACGCTCTCCTAAACGATTATCAAATACAAAATTTTTGCCAATAAACTTTGATGACAACCCTTCTTCTTTGACATCATGCGCATATTGGACAATACCGCCATCAAGTTGATATACCTCTTTAAATCCTTGTTTTAATAGATAAGAACTAGCTTTTTCACATCGAATACCACCTGTGCAGTATAAATGAAGTTTCTTATCTCTTTTATCAGCTAATAATTCTACTATCTCAGGAAGTAGTTCCTTTGATCTATCAACGTCTGGAGTGATTGCTCCTTCAAACTTTCCTACTTCACTTTCATAATAATTACGAATATCCACCACAATAGAGTCTTTATCTTCTATAGACTGATTAAATTCACTTGCAGATAAGTGTTTTCCAACCTTGTTCATGTCATAGGTGTCTTTTGAAATATTGTATGCAACAATTTCTTCTTTTACTTTAATAGTTAGCTTAATAAACGATATTCCTTCTTGAACTGCCTTTTTGAGCTTAATGCTAGTCAAAAATGATAGCGTATTGATATAGTCTTCAAAATCATTCCATTTGTGCTCAGGGATACTGATTTGTGCGTTAATTCCTTCTGAAGCAACATATATTCTACCTAAAATATTTAAATCAGATAAATCTTGATATAATGAGTCTCGCAGTTCCTCTGGATTACCAATTTCACAATAACGATAAAAAGAACATGTAATACGCTCAAATGACTCTTTTTTGAGATCTTTTGTTAGTTCAATTTTTGACTTTTTATTAAACATGGCTGAATTTTATTAGAAAATACTCTTAACATCAAATAATTTGTTAATACCATCTTTATACAGTGCATATTGAAATCCTTTTTGGATTGATGCATAACCAACGCTTCCATCTTTACCTAACGCAATATATCCAACTTGTAATTTGGTTTTTCCACCTTCTTGTTTAACAATACGATCTACAGCCTCATTGCAAGCTTCCATCGCCGAATATCCTTGTCGCATCAATTCTACTACCAAAAAACTACCACATGTCTTCATAACCAATTCTCCAACGCCAGTTGCTCCAGCAGCGCCTACTTCATTGTCAACATACATACCTGCTCCAATAATAGGGCTATCTCCTACACGTCCATGTAATTTATATGCTAATCCGCTTGTAGTGCATGCTCCTGAAAGATTTCCATCATAGTCCTGTGCTAGTGAAGTAATTGTATCATGGTCATCGTTCGGCCCCCATGAATCTTTAATACGGTTATTTTTCTTCCATTCCAACCAACCTTTTCTTGATTCTTCGGTTAGAAGATTTTCTCTTTTAAATCCATTTTTCAAAGCAAATTTTAAAGCACCTTTTCCTGCAAGCATAACATGATCTGTTTCTTCCATCACTTTTCTTGCAACAGAAATTGGATGTTTAATATTTTGTAAAAATCCAACAGCACCAGCATTTCCATCAGAATCCATAATACATGCGTCTAATGTAACATTTCCTTCGCTATCTGGCCTACCACCTAATCCAACGGATTGATTTTCAGCATCTGCTTCCGTAACACGCACTCCCGATTCTACTGCATCCAATGCAGATCCATTATTTTTTAATATTTTTATTGAAGCTTCATTAGCTGGAATACCATGAGACCAAGTTGAAATTACAATAGGGTTATTTTTATTTACTTTCATATTCTTATTTCCCGCTAAAAGAATAGGGCTTGCTAAGCCAGCTGCTCCTACTTTGATAAAATTACGTCGTTTCATTATGTTTTAATTTAGGTATATATAGAAAAAATTTACAAATCAAAGATTTGATCTCTTTTTGCAACACTAAAACCATTGTTTACTATGTTGCCAAATGCATCTGAATTATGATTTAATGCAGGATTTGAATGATTTATATGAATAAAGTGAATACCTGATTTGTTTTGAGTTTTGCTAAAAATATCAATTGACTCTACAATAAATGGATGAGGTATTTCAGACATATCTCTACCTGGAAGTTCATTAATGTCATAAAAAGTACCATCAAGTAGGCTATAATCATTCTCTTCTACTAACTCTTGAATGTTTAATTTCCATTTGTCCCATTTATCAATATCAGGAATAAAAATTAAAGATTTTTCAGGTCCTTGTATTTTATATCCCACTGTTTCTGAATATTCATCGCGATGTGGCACTAAAAATGGTGTAATAGATAGTCGTTCGTTTAATTGTAATGCTATATTATCATCAATTTTTTGAATTGATATATTACCCAAGCTAACCAATTGATCCCATGGACCATTTGTCTCTAAAAATTGCTTCATTCTTGGCATTGCATACACAGAAACTTCTTTTGCACCCATCACCTCTCTTCCAACATGAATTAATCCAGTATAATGACCAATATGAGCATGGGTTAAAAAAATGCCTTTTAAATCATTATCTGAAACACTATTAAGCTGAGAAGCAAAGTCTGGTGTGGCATCAATAATCCATGTTTCATTCGTTTTTGGATCTACAATAGCAATGCTTGACACTTTTAGATGTTCTTTAGGATTATCCCATCTTTGCTCACAACACTCTTTTGAACACCCAGCATGTGGAGCTCCACCATCTTGTGCAATACCTAATACAACTACATAAGGACTAGAATTGTAGTTTGTTGCAAAAAGAAATAATGAAAAAAGTAATAGAAAGGTTATAAAATAGTTTTTATTCAAAATTAACCGTTATACATGGCATCAATTTCAGCTGCATGTTTTTCAGTAACGACTTTGCGCTTGATAGATAATTTAGGAGTTAATTCTCCTCCCTCTACAGTCCATTCTTCAGGAATAAGAGTAACCTTTCTAATAGATTCATAACGTGAAAACTTTGACATAGCTTCTTCTACGATAGCATTATACATATCATAAACTTTTGGATCCGAACACAACGCTTCCCAATTGCTTGATTCAACTCCATTGTTTTCTGCCCAAGGGATTAAATTCTCTCTACTTGGAACAATAAGAGCAGAAATGAAGTTACGGTCATCTCCAATTGCTAAACATTGTTCAACATACTTGTTTGATGTTAAAGTTACTTCCATTGGTTGCGGTGCAACATTTTTACCACCCGAAGTAACAATTAAGCTCTTCTTTCTATCGGTAATCTATAACAATCCATCATCATCAAACATTCCAATATCACCAGAATAGAACCATCAATCTTTATCAATGGCTTCAGCAGTAGCTTCAGGATCTTTATAATATCCTTTCATCACATTATGTCCACGACATAAGATTTCTCCATCTTCTGCTATTTTTACTTCTACGCCTGGAATTGGTTTTCCAACTGTGCCATACTTAAAAAATTCAGGATGACCTACTGTCATAACAGGGCTTGTTTCTGTTAGTCCATATCCTTCTACAATTGAAATTCCAATACCGCAAAAGAATGATCCAACTTCTGGAGATAGTGCTGATCCACCCGAAGATGCAGCTGCAACCCTACCACCTAAAATTGCTCTAAACTTACTTAAAACTAATTTGTCTGCTAAATTCCATTGCAAC
>CAYZYM010000122.1:0-3476 GCA_964482595.1 uncultured bacterium
CCAACTAACTCTCTCACTACAGAATATCCTTTAGATTCCACATATTCTTGAATCGCTTTACTGATATCATACACACGATTTCCCGCGATAGCTTTGCTGATTCCTATTTCCAATGCCTTTCTTGTTGTATCTAACAATAATTGTTTTTCTTCAGTAATATTTCCTACTGCTAATGTTCTTGCAGAATCGCTATAATATCCATCTTTAAGAACTCCACAATCGACACCTACTATTTGCCCTTCTTTAAAAACTGAATCTTTTGGAATTCCATGCACTATTTCATCATCAATTGATACACACAAAGTTGATGGAAAATTATTATACCCTTTAAAAGCAGGTTTTCCATCTCTTGATATAATATATTCTTCAGCAATCTTATCTAATTCTAATATAGATTGACCAGGCACAACATATTTTTCAACAAGATCAAGGGTATCAGACAAAATCTGACAACTTTCAGTAATCTTATTTATTTCATTTATGTTGTTTATATCAACCATTATCTTCTACCTCGTAATTTGCCTTTTGAAAGGAATCCATCATAATGTCTAGAAAGTAAATGTGTCTCAATTTGATTTAATGTATCAAGACCAACTCCAACAATAATCAACAAACTTGTTCCACCAAAAAAAGATGAGTAGGCATAATCTAAACCTACAAACTGTTGTAAGAAATATGGCATCAACGCAATAAAACCAAGAAAACATGCTCCAGGCAATGTTACTCGCGTTAATATGTTTTCAATAAATTCTGCAGTCTTTCTTCCAGGTTTAACGCCAGGGATAAATCCTCCTTGCTGTTTTAAAGTAGAAGAAACCTGATTTGGATCAAATTGCAGTGCTGTATAAAAATATGTGAAGAAAACGATTAGCAAAGCAAAACAAAGGTTAGAAAACCAATGATCCATTGCAAACCAAGACATAAAGCTTGATTGCATAGCTGATTCACCTGCAAAAGTGGCAATTGTACCCGGTATTAGTATTATAGATTGTGCAAATATGATTGGAATAACTCCTGCTGTATTAATTTTTAATGGAAGATAAGTAGATTGTCCACCATATATTTTTCTACCAATTACCCTTCTAGCATACTGAATAGGAACTTTTCGGATTCCCTGTTGAACAAGAATGATTAACATTACTAAGAAGAAAAATAGTAGTGCTAATGCTAATTCAGACAATATGCCTCTTGTTCCATTTTCAAGCATCAATAACTCAGCCTGAAAAACATTTGGAAACCCAGCTAAAATTCCAACCATAATAATAAGAGAGATACCATTTCCTATACCATGCTCTGTAATCTTTTCCCCAAGCCACAACAATAACATTGTGCCTGTTGTTATACAAACAACTGCCGTGAATCTGAACATCAATCCTTTATTTAATACAACTTCAATACCACCTGGAGATACTAAAGTTTCTAATAAAAAAACGATACCAACAGACTGAACAAAAGCTAAAACTACAGTACCATATCTTGTAATTTGAGTAATCTTTGCTCTACCGCTTTCCCCTTCTCTAGCTAATCTTTGGAAGTATGGAAGAGTAGTTTGTAAAATTTGAATAATAATTGAAACAGATATGTAAGGCATAATTCCTAATCCAAAAAGAGCAGCTTGAGCAAAAGCTCCACCTGTAAATACATTAAAAAAACCAACAAAAGTATCTTGGTATGTTTCCATGGCACTAAGCAGAGCATCAGGATTAATGCCAGGAATTGGAATTTGAGCTCCAATCCTTACAACAATCAATAATGCAAGCGTGAATAAGATTTTTCTTCTCAATTCAGGGATAGCAAAAATATTTCTTATTTTTTCAATCACTCTACAATAACCTTTCCGCCAGCTTCTTCTATCTTTTTAACTGCAGATTGACTAAAAGATGAAGCAGTAATATTGTATGCTTTTTCAATATCGCCATTTCCTAGAATTTTTACAGCAGCAAACACAGAAGATATTAAACCATTCTTAAACAAGACCTCAGAATCAATATTTTTAGCTTTAATTTTTGATATACTGGAAAGATTAACTATCTCATATAGTTTTTGGAAATTTGAGTTGTTAAATCCTCTCATTGGAACTCTTCTATAAAGAGGCATTTGACCTCCTTCAAACCAATATCTGTGCTTAAAACCGCTTCTTTGCCCTGCTCCCTTGTGGCCTCTGCCTGAAGTTCTTCCTAGGCCAGAACCGTTTCCTCTTCCTACTCTTTTTGATTTCTTAACTGAATTAACTGGTTTCACTAACTTCATTTTACTTCCTCAACCTTAATCAGATAATCTATCTTCTTAATCATTCCATGAATAGCATCATTTAAATCTACAGTAATTGATTGATTAAGCTTTCTTAGGCCTAAAGCATCTAATGTAGCTTTTGCTTTTTTTGAATAGCCGATCCTACTCTTAATCTGTGTAATCTTTATTTTTTTCTTAGCCATTTTATATCTCAAATAAATTTTTTGGGGTTTTTCCTCTCTTCTTGGCAACTTTTCTAACATCTTGCAAGCTTGTAAGAGCATTCATAACAGCTTTAGCAACATTCATTTTATTATTTGAACCTAAAACCTTTGTATAAATATTGCTTATACCTACCTGTTCCATAATTAATCTAACTGCAGATCCAGCAATGATACCTGTTCCTGGAGGTGCGGGTTTTAATAATACTCTACTTGCGCTGTGCCTTCCAATGATTTCATGTGGAATTGTATAATTATAAACAGGCACTTTAACAATATTTTGTCTTGCATTTTCTTTTGCTTTAGTAATAGAAACAAGCACCTCATTTGCTTTTCCAGCACCAATCCCGACATGAGCCCTACCATCCCCTATAACAACAAGAGTTGAAAAACTAAATCTTTTACCTCTAGAATTGACTTTAGCAACTCTATTGATTCTTATGACTGATTCTTCTTTTAAGTCTAATTCTGAATAATTAATAACACTCATTTATTCTCCAATATTAAAATTTTAATCCACCTTCTCTAGAAGCTTCTGCTAATGATTTAACTCTTCCATGGTATCTAAAACCATTTCTATCAAAATAAACATTCTTTACTTTTTTTGACTTAGCTCTATCAGCGAGCGCTTTTCCGACTAAAGATGCCATTTCAATCTTTGTAGCTTTCTTCTTTCCATAAATCTTCTCTTTTGAAGATGAAGCAACATTTGTATTTTGATTGAAATCATCAATTATCTGTGCTTCTATATGCTTACTACTTTTGTAAACACACAATCTATATTCTCCTTCAATAGGAAAAGCTTTTTTTGATCTCTTTCTTCTACGAAAATACTGTTCTCTCTTTGACGATAAAGTGCTCATAGACTATTCACCGCCTCCCACAGTTTTTCCTTGCTTAGATCGTACAAATTCACCTTTATATCTAATTCCTTTACCTTTATAAGGCTCTGGTTTTCTTAGTGCTCTTATTTTTGCAGCAACTTGTCCAACTAACTGTTTATCAATGCCTTTTATCTCTAAT